>CAJVYT010000093.1 GCA_913009765.1 uncultured candidate division Zixibacteria bacterium | reverse complement strand
TGCCCGCATGAATGCCTCGGTAGTTCCTAAAAGTACCATAAGAGATGTCAAACGGCTGTACAAAACAACTTGGGCAAACTTTTCATCGGATAACTGTGACCCCCAAATTTTCATTATATAGGGTGAGCCGAAAATTATTATCAGCATGACAACAGATGAGGCAAGCAATATAAGATTTAACGGTGGGTATATTGCTTTCCAATTCGTTCTCCCCTCAGAACTGTTCTGCTTGGATAAAAAAGGTACGAAGAAATATATGGAAGCAAAATTTATGACACCATACGCTAATGCCGGAAGCATAACAGCGATGAGATAGATATCATAATCAGCCGAAGTACCAAAAACATTTGCTATTACCATCTCACGTACAAAACCAAGCAGACGTGATAAAAGAATTATTGCAGCAACGGAAAAAATAGTTTTTGAAATACGTTCAGACATCAACTTCCATTCATTTTCACAAATAAGAAAAAAGGAGCCTTACGACTAAGGCTCCTTGTATCATCAAAATTATAATTTAAGACACAGCTTCTTTCACGGCGTCAATAACAATCTGCTGTTCATCTTCTGTCATTTCAGGATAAATAGGAATAGAAAGAACAGTTTCGGATGCTTTGTTTGTTACCGGTAAATCTTTAGGAGCATATCCTAAATCTGCAAAACATTCCTGCTTATGAAATGGTACCGGATAGTAAATATCAGAACCAATATTTTCTTCTTTGAGTTTTGCGGCAACTTTATCACGATTCGGAATTGCTATCGTGTACTGATTGTAAATATGAAAATCAGAATAGTCCATTACTTTTGGTGTAGTAATATTTGACACATCAGCAAATGCTTTATCATAAATATTGGCATGTTCAATTCGTTTTTCAGACCATTTTTGTAAATGAGGCATTTTGACAAGCAGAATCGCTGCCTGTATAGATGCCAGCCGAGAATTAAACCCGATAATCTTATGATAATATTTTGGTTTTGCCCCATGGTTTCGAAGGATAGTCAACAGTTCGACATTTTCTTCTGTATTGGTCGTAATGATTCCACCGTCACCACCTGCTCCAAGATTTTTGGATGGGTAAAAAGAAAAACACCCATAATCACCCATCGACCCGGCAGGCTTACCTTTGTATTTTGCACCAATAGCCTGAGCAGCATCTTCGATAACTTTTAAATTGTGTTTATTAGCAATTTCTAAAATCGGATCCATATCGGCAACCTGACCAAACAGATGCACCGGAATAATCGCTTTTGTTTTTTTAGTTATTGCAGCTTCAATAAGATTCGGGTCGATATTATATGAATCTTTTTCAATATCCACAAACACCGGTGTTGCTCCCAGTCGTGAAATAGTTCCGGCAGTAGCAAAAAACGAAAAATCAGTCGTAATAACTTCATCGCCCGCTTTCACACCTGCGGCAAACAAAGCCAAAAGTAATGCATCTGTTCCCGAAGCAACTCCACGTGCATAAGCAGTACCCGAAAGTTCTGCTATTTGTTTTTCAAGTTCGGTAACTTCCGGTCCTAAGATAAACCAGCCATGATCTAAAACATTTAATACCGCCTTGTTCATATCATCTTTGAGATATGCATACTGACGAGAGAGATCTAAAAGAGGTACTGACATTTTAATTTAATCCTTTATTCATCATCCCAACCCTGATTTTCCAGAAGTTGTTCTTTGGGGACATCACGTAGAACTTTTGCAGGCATTCCTGCAACAATTTTTTTGGCGGGAACATCTTTTGAAACCAAAGCACCGGCAGCAACTAAAGAATCCTCTTCAATAGTTTTTCCGGGTAAGATTGTCGAGTTCACACCAATACGAGCACCTTTTTTTATAATAACACCTTTGAAATTTTTAAACCGTTCTTTGGTTCTTCCGACAAAATTATCATTGGAGGTTGCCACACATGGTGCCACAAAAACTCTATCGGCAACATCGGAATAGGCAGTGATATAGACATTTGTTTCAAGTTTTACATATTTTCCAATAGTACAGAAATTTTCAATAGCTACTCCCCGCCCGACAATTGTCTTTTTACCAATTGATACATTTTCACGTACGGTAGCTAAATCTGCAACTAAGACTTTTTCTCCAATTGTACAGCCGCGGTAAATTATCACTGAAGTTCCTATTATACAATCAGACTTTATAGTGCAAGTAGGCAGTTCTTCATCTTTTGTCACTGCAGAGTTTGCCGCTTTCATAGGTTTTTTGCCAATAACACTGTTATCATCAATACGGACATTGTCACCGATTTTTGTGTCCTCGTGGATAACAACATGATGACCAATTTGACATCCATTTCCGATAGTTACATTTTCCCCAACAACACAAAACTCGCCGAGTGAAGTTTCTGTACCGATATGTGCTGTATCTGCTATGTACGATGATGCCATATATTTTTCCTTTTAATTTCTTCTTATACTTCTGTTAAAAAAATCGGTTCAATTCTTTTTCTTTACTCCGGGCAGCCATCCAAAATAAGCAGAGAGGAAATGAATCGCTCTCTTATAATCATCAGGATAATTATCTTCTAATTTTCTAAAATATTCCAAAATCAGAGCGAGAAAAACCGCAAAGAAAAAAGAACCTGCCGCAGAAGCGACAACAATCAAAGTTCGCTTTGGACGGCTCTTTACTTCGGGGACCTCAGCACGGTCTAAAACCGAAAGCGTCGGCATTTTTTCAAACTCTTTCATTTTTGCCTGTTCACGCTGTTCAAGTAAGACTTGATACAGAGCTTCGCCGACTTTTACTCTGCTGAACAGTTGTTCATACTCACCTTTTAAAGATGGAATCAATGCCACCGGTAACGAAAAGAATGAACTGTCAGGATTTGATGTCTCAAGTTGGATAAGCTGTTTTTTAATAATCTTCTTTTGTCTTTGTAAATTTACAAGTTCAGCATTGTTGGCACCAAGTGAGATTTTACTCATTTGGAGATTTAATTCAAGCTCTGCAAGTTTTATTTTTAGCTGTGCCGCCTGTTCAATTGCCAGTTTGGTTTGTTCATCAAAATCAACTGCTTTATATTTCATTTGAAACGATTGTAAAGCAAAACGTGCAGAGTCTAAATCAGTACGTACTTGTGCTAAACGACTTGCAATAAATTTTTTGGTTTGATTGATTCTATCGGTAATTATCTCACGGTTGACTTCATCAAGAGCATCTATTAATGCATTGGTCATATCGGCAGCCATTTGTGGGTTTCTATCTTCAACAGAAACAGAGAGAAGTCCTTCTGCTGTCACCCTTATTTTTGTATAATACATAAAAGCGTCATAGGTCTCATCAAAATTCCGAGTTTTATAATGCTTTTGCAGATTAAATTGATCTATAACTTTTTTTGTTACCGTACGGCTTTTAAGCATGCGGGCATAGAGATCATTTGGAGTAGTAAGTACCGGCAGATTGAGTCCCGATGTAATCGAAAATGCTTCAGAAAATCGGGATGAACCGACTAATGCCGTTGTTATATTTTTGGGAGGTAAAAGAAGGGCTTCTGATTTGTACCACTTCGGCAAAAGAAGTGCTGTTCCTATTGAGCCAAGAGTTACAAGAGTTACTATGACAATAATAAGGTTACGCCTTTTGGCTAATACTTCTAAAAAGAGCCAAAAATTTGATGTCTGCTCTTGATTCATTTCAGCTCCTCTTTTATCTGTACTATAATTTCTGCTCCGTCGGGAACTGTTACCCCCGAAGGTGCTAAAATTGTATTCTCAGAAATAGGATTAAAAATCTGAATTTCATCTTTGTTTGATATAGGTAGAAATCCGCCTGCCGATTTTACATAGTAGAAAATATCTTTATTCTTTTGATATGGGAAATATCCGGGGTTTATTACTGCACCGGATACTTTGACAAACCCGACTTGCCAAGGTACAAAAATTGAATCATTTACTTCAAGCTGTAAAGCTGTATGTGTTGTCGTTTGAAACGGTATTGAAATCGGGTATCTGATTTGAGACTTTTCCCCGTGGCTGTCAACTAACGGCTGACGAAACACTGTTGTCATTTCAATATTTGCTGTTTCGCTATATCCGCCTGCCTGAGCAAGTATATCATCAAGCGTGTTAGATTCAACATAAGGATATATCCCTTGATTTTTAACAGCACCAAATAGCTTTATATTTTTATTTTTCATCTGAAATGATGATTCTACAACAACAATATCACCGGCTTGTATTTTTTTATTCTCAATTTTTTTATGACCTCGAATTATTTGCACATCTGATAATTTCGCAGAATTTTTAAATCTCCCTGCCAGTTGAATTAGCATTGTAAGGTTATCGCCATCTTTTAATTCTACTTCTCGGGGAAAGTTCACGTCACCGGTAATCTGCACAGTCTGCGATGATTTTGACGGAACTTCAATACTATATCCGGCATACAAATAAGGGTTTGATTTTAAATCACCGAGATATACTGCTTTATCCAAGTCAACATCTATATGATTCTCTCCCCCATAGAATAAAATATTTCTCGATGAACCGTTGTTAGAAATACCACCTGCTTTTTTAATTATATCGGAGACTCTGTCAGAAGTAAGACCTTTGTAGACTCCCGGGTGTAGAATAGAGCCGTAAACAGAAATAGCAACCTCCCGAGGAGCGGTTATTGAAACATCTATTTCATTAACATTATAAAGCTGTTTTAAAATCTCAGTCAGCTCTTTTTTAGCAAATGCGAGTGTTTTATCTTGTAAATCAAACAGACCTATTGTTTCATCGACTATTTTCCCTTCCGGATCTATTTCGAGATTAAGAGGTTCAATTTGGGAATTGATAAATGTAACTAATAGTTTGTCTCCGGGGCGAAGCAAATATGTATCAGGGTTTACCGCAGAATTAAACAGTTTGACATTTTCTTCTGCATGTAGACACAAAGCAAAAGAAAGCACGAAAAATATAGTTATTATAGTTAGTTGTTTCATGTATATCCTACTTTTTCTTATAAAAATCAAGGATAGCAAAATGGGCGTTCAAAGTCAATCTCAATTATCTACTTATTTCGCAACAACTTAAATCTTTTTTCTTATAAAATAGAACTTTTTAATGTTATGAGACGCATAAAAAACGTAAATAAAGAAAAACAGCAAAGAAAGTTTTTTTTATTTTCTTAATGTATGCCTTTGATTTACATTATGTTTTCAACTATTAGAAAGATATATTGCTTATTATGATTTATACATATTTGAAAAGTAAAAGATTTTATCTTCCCTCAATCTTATTTTTGCTCTTTGTTTTGTTATACCTTTTTTGCTTTCATCAAGGAGAATACAAGTATTATTCCATGCAAAGAATGTTAATTCAATGGGATGGTCAGCATTATCTTTCAATAGCACGTGATGGCTATGAAAAATACCCTTGCCAATACTCTCCCGGAAATATCTGTGGTAATATTGGATGGTTTCCATTTTATCCGCTTATTGGATCTTTATTATCTGTTCTGCCGATACCTATAAATATTGTTATGATTGGTCTAAGCTGGCTCTCCTTTTGGCTCGCCTTGCTTCTCTTGTATCGATATGCCGAGAAACTATATTCTGAAAAGACTGCTCTTTGGTCAGTTGCGTCAATACTAATATTTCCGACATCATTTTACTATCTGACGGCATTTCCATATTCTATATTTTTACTGCTGACAATGCTTATTTTTACTTTTTTGCATGAAAAAAAGTATCTGTTTATAGTTCCTTTAAGTGCAATGCTTGCTGTAACATATCCTTCGGGAATTGTTATAGCCCTTCCTATATTATACACTCTTTGGCAAGAGAGAAAAACCTCGACCTTAAAAGAAAAAATTTTTTTAAGTTCAGCTCTCATTTCAATCGGAGTAGGATTAACTTTATATTGTCTATACAACTACATTGTCTTTGATGATTTTTTCCTCTACAACACATTTCAGGCTCAGTCATACTACGCACACAAAGCGACATTTCCGTTACTGACAATATATGAAACACTCACAACACTTCCGTTTTCCAACACCGTATCAATCACTTTGCTGTTTACAATCAGTTTGATGGTTCTGTTTTACCGTAAAAGTATAGATATACGACTGCAGTTATTTATGTTTGGGATTTTGCTTTTCACTCCATCGGCAGGTACAACAGACTGCTATTATCGTCATATTGTAGTTGCATTCCCCTTATATATTATGATTGGAAATGCTATTGAAAGACGATTCGGGAAATATCTGCTGCCGATTTATATTGTAACATCTTTGCTGCTCATATTTTATATCTATCTGCCGCTTTATAAAATGGGTCGCCTCATGTAATCACTTTTGCTGAATTAAATTAATTCTTTTCAAGATAGTTCCGTTTAATTGTTCCAGCACAATCGTGTCACCATAATTAACATAATCGCCCACAAAATATCCTTGGGGTAAATTTAGAGTATCGCAATAATGAAATTGAACATAAAAAACCTCCTGAATTTGGAGTCGTTGAAAAAATTCAATATCTCCATTAAGCACCTTCAATTCCGTTCATGATGTTAGAGAAATCTTTTTATGCTACGAGTCATGCTGAACGAACTAGAAATATTACTTTCTGTTAAGCAAACTTTTTCAATAAGATCATTTATAGAAAGAACGGATTTAATTGAGATATGCTTAATTCTATTGCATAAGTTTTATCATGTAGAGAGAATCATATTTCTGTGGTGCTGCTGTATCAGTAACCTGTTTATAAATCCAGATAGTATCACCATGATTGATAAAGTCAGCAACAAATGTTCCACGAGGAATAGAAGCAGAATCACAATTAGAATAATTTAAAGATGTCGGAACAAATGAAGCTTTCGCTGTTCCAAAGTCAAAAATAGTACCACTGTGATTACAGAAACTTTGATCCCCTTGAGCATTTGCGGCATTTAAAAAATCAATAGAATATGTTGTCCCTCGTGTTACAGAAAAAAAGATTGAATCAGATTCAGCTAACTGCTCAACTTTTTTTAAATCTCGAACCGTATAGGTACCGACAAATTCTTCATTGGCAGGACCTAAATCTGAAGAATTATTTGGACAACCGCAGAGAATGAAACTTATCAAAAGAACAGCTATTACAAAAATAATTCTTTTACGATTTTGAAAGATTAACTTCATTTTCTTTATTATCCTTTGAATTCTTATTCCTGCTTTCTTGATAGGTAACAGCCGCTTTCACAAAGTCTCTGAAAAGTGGATGCGGTTTTGTAGGTCTTGATTTTAATTCAGGATGATATTGTACACCTACAAACCAAGGATGCTCTTTAATTTCAACAATCTCCACCAATCGTTTATCAGGAGAAACACCTGCCATCGCTAATCCATTCTCAATGAGCATTTCTCTATATGAGTTGTTTAGCTCATAACGGTGTCTGTGTCGTTCGGACACTTCTGTTTTACCATACGCTATTTCAGACTTTGAGCCTTTTTCAATAACACACGGATATGCCCCCAGCCGCATTGTTCCCCCTAAATCAGTAACACCTTCTTGGTCTGCCATCAAATGAATAACCGGATGTTTTAGATCACGGTAAAACTCGTAAGAATGTGCATCGGTTAGCCCGCAGACATTTCGGGCAAATTCAATAACGGCACACTGCATTCCTAAACAAATTCCTAAAAATGGGATATTGTTTTCTCTGACATATTTAATAGCTTCAATTTTACCTTCAACACCTCGTTCACCAAATCCGCCCGGAATTAAGAGTCCGTCCAAATCATGCAGGAATTTCTCGGCACCATGTTTTTTTATTTCTTCAGAGCTTACCCAAATAAGGTCTACTTCGGCATTTGATGTTACTCCGGCATGCACAAATGATTCTATGATAGATTTATATGCATCTTTGAGATTAACATATTTTCCACAGATACCAATTTTAATATGTTTTTGCGGGTTGATAATAGTCTCAACCATTTTTTCCCATTCAGCAATTTCCGGTGCCGGAAGTTTCCATCCAAAATGATCACACACAATATCATCAGCACCCTGAGCATGTAAATTAAGCGGAACACCGTAAATAGTGGAAACATCTTCGGCGGTTATTACAGCTTTTATCGGAACAGAACAGAACAGAGAAATCTTTTTACGCATCTCATCATCAATAGATTTAGCAGAACGGCATAAAAGCATATCCGGCTGAATACCAATACCTCTTAGCTCTTTTACAGAATGCTGGGTTGGTTTTGTTTTTAATTCACCTGCGGTACGAATATACGGGACCAACGTAACATGAACATACATAACATTTTCAAAACCTTCTTCAAGTCCAATCTGACGTATTGCTTCTAAAAAAGGTAATGATTCTATATCACCGACTGTACCCCCAATTTCAACAATAGTAACATCGGGCGGATTATCCGATTTTTCAAACCGCTTAATACGATTTTTTATTTCTTCGGTTATATGAGGAATAACCTGCACCGTAGCACCTAAATAATCTCCTCGACGTTCTCTGGTAATCACAACATTATATACTTGACCGGTTGTTAAATTATGATCTTTCGTAAGCGACGCATCTAAAAATCTTTCATAATGTCCTAAATCCAAATCTGTTTCAGAACCATCATCGGTCACATAGACCTCACCATGCTGAAATGGATTCATTGTCCCCGGGTCAACATTGATATACGGATCACATTTTAAATTGACAACAGATAATCCGCGGCTTTTGAGTAATAGTCCAATTGATGATGCCGAGATTCCTTTGCCGAGCGATGAAACCACCCCGCCGGTCACAAAGATATATTTTGTTCGTTTTGTCATTGTACACCTATATAAAATTATTTTCTATTTTTTTCATTTCTTCAAGAGTATCAATTGATACCGGTTTCATTTTTGTTTTGAAAACCCGTATTTTCTCAGAATGCTCCAGTATTCTTAACTGTTCAAGTGATTCTGCTTTTTCAAGCGGAGACCGTTTCCACGATGCATACGCAAGAAGCCCTGCCCGCCTATAGAGATATATACCAACATGATGATAAAATGTAAACTGACTTGTAACTTTTTTCTGTAAAGAGTTTTGTAGATACGGTATAACAGACCTTGAAAAAAAGATAGCATCAGAGTCTTTATCCAAAACAATTTTCACATTATTTGGGTCTTGAAGTTCGGAATCACTGTCTATTTTATTTGCAATTGTAGCAAATTGTATCTTTTTGAGAGCTTTAAATTTTCTAATAACAGTATCTATCATCTGCACTTTTAAACCAAAATTATCTCCCTGAATATTCAAAAAAATATCACCGCCGATTTTTTGGGCAGCTTCTGCTGCTCGGTCGGAACCGGTCTTGTGTTTTGAAGATGTTCTCACTGTTTCAGCAGAATATTTTTGTACTGTTTTTATTATCTCATTGTCAGATGTTGCTATTACCAAACGGTCAATTTCTTTTGATTTAGATAATTCCTGATACAAATGAACTATGAGCGGTTTGCCCAAAAAAGGATAGAGAACTTTTTTCGGAAATCTCTT
Source organism: uncultured candidate division Zixibacteria bacterium (assembly GCA_913009765.1). The sequence continues at coordinate 2,637 of CAJVYT010000093.1, read as the reverse complement.
TGAGTCTAACCGAGCCGGAATTATTGCAGTTATTTTCATATCTTCACCTTTTCTGCGGCATAACCTAAAGAAGTAGAACAAATCTGAATCTGAGAATAATATGTGGGTGAGTCTGAATAATGGAGCCAATGCTGCGGATGCGAGTTGTCTTGAATTTGTGCAATATTGCGACTTCCTATCGGCATAGGCAATGATACGGAGAACAAATAAGAGTGTCAAGCAGAAAAGATATTATAGTAACATTCAGCCCCCCAATATGTTAAGCATAAACATGAGATATTTTATAGGAAATATACAACAACTTCTTTGAATTTGTAAAAAAATGTTGTATATTAGAACTTGAAGCTGGCAGGTTACAATAATGTAACTAGTTAAATAGTATAATCTTAGGGATGGGATAAGGCTTTATGAATAAAAAGGTAATTATTGCCGCCAACAATATGATTTTCACGTCCAAGATTATGACCCTCTTAGACGGTATGGATGCTGAAGGAATTAAAGCAATTCGGTCTGATGATATTTTCACGAAAGCTCAGGAAATAAAACCGGACCTAATTATTATCGATCTCAATTTGAACGGGATAGAAGCACCATCTTTAATAAATAAGTTACGCTCCTATGGTGCAACACGTGCAATTCCAATTGTCTGTTATTCCCCAAATGTTTTAAAAGATCAGATGAAAGCTGCCAAAACAGCAGGAGCAACAGAAGTTCTCCCGAATTCAAAAATGACTTCTCGGATGAACAACATTTTGAGCAAATATATTGAAAACTAATATTTGTCTAAAAAACTTCAAAAACCGGATACTTCAAAGTAACCGGTTTTTTTATTTACATAACAAGTATAAGCTGATAAATCAGTTAAGATAAGTCATACTTCGACTCCGTTCGGCATGACTTTCAATAAGATAACACCTATCTCAGTCACTCTGAGCGGAGTCGAAGGGTACTAAATTATTCTTGAGCAGCATACATACTTATAAAAATCATATTCTATTTTTTACATGCGTTCTTCTTCTTTTGACCACACCTATACAAGCAGTCAGTATCAGTTCAATACTTACTAAATCTGTTGGCGGCAAGAAAGCAGTTGAAAGAATCAAAACATTACAATCGGTTTGTATCTCCGGCAGTGTGAATATGAATGGAACCAAAGGAACTTTTGAATATCTGCTTAAATTCCCCAATAAGTACCTTTTGTCCCTCAATTTTCCTAATTTTTCTATGGTACAGGGTTTTGATGGTGAAACTGCTTGGCAGCAGGATATATCAGGACAAAAAACCAAACTGACGGGAAGCAGTAAAAAAGACATTCTCTCTTCTGTCTACCTCAATACATTTTCATTTTTATTTGATGACTCTCTGAACAATAAAAAGTATCTCGGCAAAACAGTTATTAACAACAAAGAATATTATCAGATAATGTTACATCCATTCCCCGATGATACTATCTTAGCGTATTATAATATTCTTTCAGGACACCGAGAACTTTTCAAGACTAAACAAGATTTAACCAATACAACTACTTTCGAAAGTTCGTATCAAACTATTGAAAACATCCGTATCCCATTTTTCTTAAAAACTACGATAGAAAAATTTAATTTCACACTGACTCAAACAATCGAAAACCTTATATTTGATAAACCACTTGATGATTCATTATTTCTGTTTCAAAAACAATCCAAAGCAAGCTATCAATTTTTATCACAGAATACAATAACTCTTAAATTTGAATTTCATAACGACCGTATATATATACCTGTCACAATCAACAAATCCAAAAAAATGTATATGCTACTGGATTCCGGTGCCGGAACAAGTATAATCCATCAACCTATAGCCGCAGCCCTCAATCTTGATTCCGTAGGATTTGTTCCGGCAATAGGTGCCGCAGGTACAATAAACAGTCAACTGGTTCGCATAGATTCACTGCAAATGAGCAGTTTACGTCTGTATAATATGATAGCAGGTTCACTTGATTTGAGTCTGCTATTAAAACAAAAAATAAATAAAGTAGATTTTGGCGGTATTTTAGGGAACGATTTTCTTTCACAGTTTCCAATTCTTTTGAATTTTCATACGCAAGAGTTGACAATTTACAATCCAAAAGATTATCAAGCACCAACAAACGGTAATCAAATACCATTTGAATATTATAACCTTATTCCGACAATAGAATGTTCGATTGGCTCTGTAAAAGGCAAATTTATTATTGATTTAGGAAATTCTATCGGACTTATTCTGCATCCCCATTTTATCAATACCCATAATCTAATTGAAAAAATTAATGAAAAAAACAAATCAACGCAATTAATAGGCGGAATTGGTGGAATTACAGATGGTACTGTCGGCGTTATAGATTCATTTAAAATCGGCTCTCAACTACTTTTAGATGAAAAAGTCTATCTCCCTAAAAATTCTTATGGATTAGTCAGTTCTAAAGAGATTGATGGGAATATCGGGATTTCTCTTCTGAAAAGATTTACTATATTTTTTGATTTCCTTCAAAACAAAATTATTTTGTACAATGAGATCGGAAGAGCGTCGTGTAGGGAAAGAGTGTAGATCTCGGTGGTCGCCGTATCATTAAAAAAAAAACAGAATAAAAAAAAAACAAAAAAAATAATAAAAAAACCC
>CAJVYT010000092.1 GCA_913009765.1 uncultured candidate division Zixibacteria bacterium | reverse complement strand
AGCGATGTACTATTGATAAATACCCGTATTTTAACGGCATCATTAATTCGCGAGATAATTTCGCCCACACGCATGGTGTCAAAAAATTGTTGTGGTAGTTTTAATAAATGTTTATAATAACCTAAAATAAGACGTGCATCTATTTGTTGCCCTGTTTTAATAATAAAAATATCTTTAAAAACACCGATAAATACTTGAAACACCAATAAGACAAGCATAATAACACTCAGTAAGTTGAGTAATTTTGTATTGCCTCCAATTAATACAAAGTCGGTTATTTTTTGGATATAAATAGAAGTAGATAGACCAAGCAATGTATAAATGATTGCACCTACCAATGCTTGAATAAGTACAAACTTATGAGGTTTTAATAAAAACCAAAATCTTTTTAGTATGGATACTTTTTCGTTGCGTATTGTAAAACTCTCATCGGGTAATAAAAGTAACAATACACCTGTCCATTCTTTTTTAAATTCGTCATGTGTTTTTTTATGGATTTTTCCGGTACTGTCAGTGAAGTGAATATGGAAAGGAAGAAAGTTAAGGTGATGGTTTCCATTTTTGGTCGCCCAACTCCTGTTGAACTTGATTTCCTTCAAGTTGAAGTTGTAAAAAAATAACAATAGTTTTTAATAGAAAGTAGTAAATAGCGTGGCAAAAAAAGTTGCTGGTTACATAAAACTCCAAATTCCTGCCGGTCAAGCAAATCCGGCTCCTCCGGTCGGTCCTGCATTGGGTCAGCAAGGGGTTAATATTATGGAGTTCTGTAAAGCCTTTAATGCCAGGACCCAAGGCGGTAACGGGATTTTAACCCCTGTTGTTATCACTGTTTATGGTGATAAGTCTTTCTCTTTTGAGACTAAGACTCCTCCCGCTTCAACGCTTTTGAAAATAGCGGCGAAATTGAAAAAAGGTTCCGGTGTTCCTAATAAGGAGAAGGTTGGAAAAGTAACCAAAGATCAAGTTCGGCAGATTGCTGAACAAAAAATGGTAGATTTAAATGCGTCCTCTGTTGAAACTGCAATGCTGATGATTGAAGGCACTGCTCGTTCAATGGGGATTGAAGTAATGTAAACTTACAGATATTCGTGAGTACCTGATTCGGAAAACGTTTCAGGGAGAATTGGAGTAAATGAAAAAGTCAAAAAACATTAAAGAGTATCGCACAAAGATAGATCGTTTGAAACATTACGAACTAAGTGAAGCGGTACAAATCCTCAAAGACAACAAATTTGTGAAATTTGATGAGTCTATTGAGGTTGCGATTCGTTTAGGTGTGAATCCCAAACATGCCGATCAAATGGTTCGTGGAACGGTGGCACTTCCAAATGGTACCGGTAAGTCCGTTACTGTTGTTGTGTTTGCTCAGGGTGATAAGGTTGCTGAAGCTACTGAAGCGGGTGCTGATTTTGTCGGGTCTGATGATCTTGCTGCCAAAATTAAAGGCGGCTGGACAGATTTTGATGTATGTGTTGCAACTCCTGACATGATGAGAGTTTTAGGTCCTTTGGGTAAAGTGCTTGGACCTCGCGGGTTAATGCCGAACCCAAAAACCGGAACTGTTACTATGGATTTAGCCCGTACAGTAAAAGAATTAAAGGGCGGTCGTATTGAGTTCCGTATTGATAAACAGGCTAATATTGCAGGGGCAGTTGGTAAATTGTCTTTTGATGCTGATAAAATTATTGAAAATATTACGGCGTATGTTGACGCGATTGTGAAAGCGAAACCGACCACAACAAAAGGTGCCTATGTTTTAGGTATTTCTGTTTGTTCTACTATGAGTCCGGGTGTGAAACTTGATCATCAACAACTGCTGTTAAAAATGAAGAAGTAGAGGAATCGATAGATTATGCCAACCCCGAAAAAAATTCAAGCTGTTGCAGAAATGAAGGAGTTGTTTGAAAACTCCAGCTCATTGTTTGTGACGGACTATCAGGGCTTAAATGTCTCCGATATGACAGCTCTTCGTACTTCTCTTCGTGAGAAAAATGTTCGCTTTTTAATTGCGAAAAATACATTGATGAAAATTGCGGCTCAAGAAGCAGGACTTACCGGAATTGAAGACCACTTAATAGGTCCGACAGCTTTGGCGTTCACAAATGATGATCCGGCTGCTGCTGCCAAGATTTTAAATGATTCTTTTAAAAAGAAAGAACTGCCTCGGATGAAAGTCTTTGTCGTTGATGACGAAGTTTTCGAAGCAGCTCAAATTTCTCGACTTGCTGACCTTCCTCCGAAAGAAATTCTGCTTTCACAGGTTGTTGCTGCTGTTGAGGCTCCGCTTACTTCTTTAGTTGGATCTCTTGATGGGTTCTTTAGAGAATTAGTCGGTTCTATTGACGCTCTTGCTGATAAGAAAAACAGCGAGGGGTAATTTGTATTGAGGACTTTTTAAGATTGTTCTTCGCTCATGCTTCTAAGCGGACTTGTCCTCCGTTTGAGTTGTAAGGCAGTCACAATAAATTTAGTAACGAAAAGAAAATGATAAACGAAGAAATAAGAGGTACACAAAGTGGCCAACGAAACAATTGATCAAATCGTTGACAAGATCGCAGAATTATCCGCAATGGATTTGGCTGATCTTTCCAAAGCAATTCAAGAAAAATTTGGTGTAACAGCCGCCGCTCCGGTAGCTATGGCTCCGGCTGCCGGTGGTGCTGCCGAAGCTGCTGAAGAACAAACTGAATTTAATGTTGTTTTAGAATCACCCGGAGACAAAAAGATTCAGGTTATTAAAGCGTGTCGTGAATTAACTTCTTTAGGCTTAAAAGAAGCGAAAGATTTAGTTGAATCTGCTCCTTGCAATGTCAAGGAAGCTGTCGCTAAAGATGAAGCTGAAAAAGCTAAAGAAAAATTAGAAGCAGCCGGTGCTGTTGTTTCTATCAAGTAGTCAGCAATTATTCTATGCCGGTTGAGCCTTATTTGCTCAACCGGTTCTATTGATTTTTATCCCTGTGTGTTGTGTTGTTGGCTGATTGACTGAGTATGAAGCTCTTCGGAAGAGTCCGAGAGAAAAGAAAAAAGATTTAACAGGATCGCCAAGTTTTTGAAAAATTTAAACTTTTATGGAACACTAAAGTTATGAAATTACTTAAGGTGTTTTTATATTTTAGGAGGGTTATACATTGACCCAGACTGGTTTGATTGAAAGATATAGTTACGGGACATCTGTTGATGCAATGGAGATGCCCAATTTTTTAGAAGTTCAGCTCAATTCGTATTATGAATTTTTACAACCTGATACGCCTTTTAATAAAAGGAAAAAAGAAGGTTTAGAGCAGATATTCCAAGATATTTTTCCTGTTTCAGACGTACATGAAAATTATTCGCTTGAGTATGTCGGATATAAACTTAATCCATCTCGATACTCAATCGACGAATGCCGTGAAAGAAATATGTCGTATGCGGCACCTTTAAAAGTTACTATGCGTCTTATTTCTCGTCAGGGAGAAGGCGAAGAAAAAGAAATTAAAGATATTATTGAACAAGATGTATATCTTGGAGAACTCCCTTTAGTTACCGAATGGGGTACGTTTGTTGTTAATGGTTCTGAACGTGTTATTGTAAGTCAACTTCATCGCTCACCAGGTGTTTTCTTCTCTGATTCGATTCATCCTAATGGGAAAAAATTATATTCCGCCCGTATTATTCCATATAGAGGAAGCTGGATGGAGTTTACTACTGACATCAATAGTATTATGTATTTATATGTTGACTCCAAACGAAAACTTCCTGTTACAACTGTGTTGCGAGCATTAGGCTTTTCTTCTGATGAAGAAATTGTTGAAATTTTTTATACTACCGTAAAAGCAACTTTGTCAGGGAAAAAAGGCACTGAGTATATTGGTGGTTATCTTGCAGAAACACTTGTAAACAAAGAGACCGGCGAAGTAATGTTTGCTGTGGGCGAAGTGCTTACAGAAGATGTTATAGATGATATTTTAAGTAATGGATATAAAAAAGTTAAAGTTATTAAGCCTTCTGAAACTAGAGAAGTTCCCGTTATTCTTAATTCATTAAAAAAAGATCCGACAAAATCAAGAGAAGAAGCTCTTTATAAAATATATTCAATTTTAAGACCAGGCGAACCACCGTCATTTGAAGTTGCTGAATCATTAGTAGAGAAATTTTTCTATAGTGAAAAACGATATGATTTAGGTGAAGTTGGTCGCTATATGATTAACCAGCGTTTAGAAGTAGATGTCCCGTTAGATCATGCGACTCTTACTGAAGAAGATTTTATTTTAATTATGAAATATATTATCGGTCTGTGTAATGATACCGGTTTTACCGATGATATTGATCATTTAGGAAATCGCCGATGTCGTACTGTTGGCGAATTGTTGTCAAATCTTTTCTCTGTCGGTTTAACAAGGATTTCCCGTACTATCAGAGAGAGATTATCATTAAAAGATCAGGAAAATGTAACTCCGCAGCTTTTGGTTAATGCTCGTACTGTTTCGTCGGTTGTTGAAACATTTTTTGGTTCATCACAGCTTTCTCAATTTATGGATCAAACAAATCCTCTGTCTGAATTGACACATAAAAGAAGACTTTCTGCTTTAGGACCCGGTGGTCTAACAAGAGAACGTGCCGGTTTTGAGGTTCGTGATGTGCATCATACACACTACGGACGTATGTGTCCTATTGAAACGCCGGAAGGACCAAATATCGGTTTGATTACATCTATGGCATCGTATGCCAAAATCAATCGGTATGGGTTCCTTGAAACACCATATAGAAAAGTTGAAAAAGGTGTTGTCACGAATAAGATTGAATATTTGTCGGCAGACAAGGAAGATAGGTATCTCATAGCACAAGGTACCGAGCCGCTTACTGCTAATAATCACTTTGTGAACAAAACTGTTGTTGCAAGAAATCGTTCTGACTATCCTCATGTGAAGCCTGAAGAAGTTAAGTATATGGATGTGTCTCCTCGTCAGATTATTTCAGTGGCGGCATCACTGATTCCGTTTTTGGAACATGATGATGCCAACCGTGCTTTGATGGGATCTAATATGCAACGCCAAGCAGTACCTCTTTTGAAAACGATGTCTCCTTATATTGGTACCGGTATGGAAAAAAAGGCTGCTGCTGATTCAGGTGCTGTTGTGAAATCTAAAGTCAACGGTGAAGTTGTTTTTGTAGATGCTAATAAGATTGTTATTCATCCTGAATTAAAAGTAAAAGCCGGCTCACTCGGATATGTTGAAGATGTTGTCTATCCGATGACAAAATTCCGCCGTTCAAATCAGGATACGTGTATTAACTATCGTCCAAGAGTTAGAATTGGCGATAAAGTTTCTGTTGGTGATGTTCTTGCTGACGGACCTGCGGTTGAAAACGGTGAACTTGCTTTAGGATATAATGTCAAGGTTGCTTTTATGCCGTGGCGTGGATATAACTTTGAGGATGCTATTGTTCTTTCTGAACGGTTAGTTCGTGATGATATTTACACTTCCATTCATATTGAAGAATTTGAGTTACAGGTTCGAGATACAAAGCGCGGTTCTGAAGAAATTACCCGTGAGATTCCTAATGTCTCGGAAGAAGCTTTATTGAACCTTGATGAAAATGGTATTATTCGTGCCGGTGCTGAAATTGAAGCCGGTGATATTATGGTGGGTAAGGTCACACCAAAGGGTGAAACCGAACTGTCTCCTGAGGAGCGTCTGCTTCGTGCCATTTTTGGTGAAAAAGCCGGTGATGTTAAAGATGCAAGTTTGAAGGCACCTCCGGGAATGAAGGGTGTTGTTATTAAGACAAATGTCTTTACTCGTAAGGAACGCTCAGAAGAAGCCAAAAAAATTGAGAAAACTCAAGTTTCTCAGATTAAACGTGAATATACTAAAATTATTATAGATATCTCTAATTTACGTAATCAAAAAGTTGGTCAATTGCTCGATGGTAAAAACTCTCAGACTATCCGCTCTGCTGTTGATAATACTGTGATTGTACGGGCAGGTCATAAATTTAAAGCAGAGTTCTTTAATGATTTTGACTTTGACAATGCTGTTGCTCCTGAAGGGTATTGTGATGATGCATCGACAAGTAAAAATGTCGATTCTATTATTGCGGAAGCGTCTCAATTAATTGAAGCAAAAAAACAGCAGATGGATGTTGAAGTAGAAAAAATTGTTCGAGGTGCTGAACTTCCTCCGGGAGTAAAGCAACTTGTGAAAGTAACTATTGCTATCAGACGTAAGATTTCAGTTGGTGATAAAATGGCAGGTCGTCATGGTAACAAAGGTGTTGTTTCCAGAGTTGTACCTATTGAAGATATGCCTCATGATAAAGATGGAAATGCTGTTGATATTATTTTGAACCCATTGGGTGTTCCTTCTCGTATGAACGTCGGACAGGTGTTGGAAACTCATCTCGGGCGTGCAGCAGCTGTTCTTGGCAAACGTTATGCTGTTCCGGCGTTTGAGTCTGCGTCAGTTGAGCAGATTCAAGATAAGCTTGAAGAAGCAGGATTACCAAGAGACGGCAAAATGCAGCTCTATAATGGTCTGACCGGTGAACCGTTTGATAATCGGGTTACGGTTGGAATTATCTATATGCTGAAACTTGCTCATTTGGTTGACAACAAGATTCATGCTCGGTCTATCGGACCTTACTCGTTAGTTACTCAACAACCTTTGGGTGGTAAAGCTCAATTTGGTGGACAGCGGTTTGGTGAGATGGAAGTATGGGCTTTAGAAGCTTATGGAGCAGCTTACACTCTTCAAGAAATGCTTACGGTAAAATCCGATGATGTTACCGGTCGAAGCAAAGTATATGAAGCTATTGTAAAAGGTGAAAATCCTCCTGAACCGGGGTATCCTGAAGCGTTTAATGTTCTTATTAAAGAACTGCAGGCATTAGGGTTAGATATCAAGTTGATAGAGCAATAATATAATGTATTTTGTATTGGAATTTTTAGTCCGCTCTGCGGAGATTGAAAATAAAGGAGTTATCCATGGCCGATAAGGCGGGAAGAAATCAGGATAAAGGACAGAAAAAACAGGAGTTTAATGCAATTCAAATTCAAATTGCATCTCCCGAAACTATCCTTTCTTGGTCGTTTGGTGAAGTAACAAAACCTGAAACGATTAACTATCGTTCATTTAAACCGGAACGTGATGGTTTGTTCTGTGAACGTATTTTTGGTCCGGTTAAAGACTGGGAATGTAATTGTGGTAAATATAAACGAATAAGGTTCCGCGGGATTGTGTGTGACCGATGTGGTGTTGAGGTTACGCAGTCTAAAGTGAGACGTGAAAGAATGGGACATATCCAACTGGCTGTGCCGGTGTCTCATATTTGGTACTTTAAGTCACTTCCGTCACGGATTGGAAATCTCCTGGATATTTCCATCAGGGAACTTGAAAAGATTCTCTATTATGAATCATATCTGATGATTGAGCCGGGTAATTCTTCTTACAACGAAGGTGATATACTCACCGAAGAAGAATGCAACGATTTAGAAGATGCCGGAAAAACTTTTGATGCTCGCATGGGTGCTGAAGCTGTTCGTGAAATTCTCAAAAGACTTGAAGTTGATGAACTCTCTGTTACTCTTCGTGCCAGAGCAAAAGTTGAAACTTCTGTTCAGCGTAAAAAAGATACACTCAAACGTTTACGTATTTTAGAATCATTCCGTCAGTCAGAAAATCGTCCTGAATGGATGATTCTTGATGTTATTCCAATCATTCCACCGGATTTACGTCCGTTAGTACCGCTTGAAGGCGGTCGCTTTGCGACATCTGATTTAAATGATTTGTATCGTCGTGTTATAAATAGAAATAATCGCTTGAAAAAACTTATTGATATTCAGGCTCCTGAAGTAATTCTCAGAAATGAAAAACGTATGCTTCAGGAAGCTGTTGATGCTCTTTTTGATAATGGTCGCCGTACTCATTCTGTTCGCGGTGATTCAAAACGTCCATTAAAATCTCTTTCTGATTTATTAAAGGGAAAACAAGGGCGGTTCCGTCAAAATCTATTGGGTAAACGTGTCGATTATTCCGGTCGTTCTGTTATTGTTGTTGGTCCTGAACTTAAACTGCATCAATGTGGTATTCCAAAAAATATGGCTCTTGAATTATTTAAGCCGTTCATTATTATGAAGCTTGAAGAAAAAGGGTATGTGCAGACAGTTAAGTCAGCTAAAAAATTAGTTGAAAAAGAACGTCCTGAAGTATGGGATATTTTAGAAGAGATTATTCAAGACCATCCTGTTATGCTCAACCGTGCTCCTACGCTTCACCGTCTTGGTATTCAGGCGTTCTATCCAAAATTAGTTGAAGGTAAAGCTATACGTTTACATCCATTAGTATGTGCTGCATTTAATGCTGACTTTGATGGTGACCAAATGGCTGTGCATGTTCCGCTTTCATTTGAAGCTCAGCTTGAAGCTCGAGTGTTAATGCTTGCGACTAATAATATTTTGCTGCCGTCATCAGGTCGTCCGGTTGCGATTCCATCACAGGACATTGTTTTAGGTTGTTACTATCTGACTAAAACAAAACCGGAGCAAAAAGGTGAAGGTATGATGTTCAATACAAAGCATGAGGCACTCGCTGCTCATGACCATGGAATTGTTGATATTCATGCTTTAATAAAAGTGCGTGTTGAAAATGAACTCATTGAAACAACTGTCGGTAGATTAATTTTTAATGAAAATATGCCGAAAGGTATGCCGCTCTTTAATGAAGTCGCCAGCAAAAAAGTGATGGAACACTTAATTCAGAAAATTTTTGCTGATAAAGGACAGACTGTTACCGTCCAGTATCTCGACAGACTTAAAGAATTAGGGTTTAGGTTTGCAACTCAATCAGGGGTAACTGTTTCTATTGATGATTTAGTTGTGCCTGAAGAAAAAACTGAAATATTAGATGAAGCATATAAAAAAGTTGCGAAAGTTACGAAGCAGTTCCGCAATGGTTTGATTTCTGCAGGTGAACGGTATAACTCTGTTAAAGATATCTGGAACATGGCAACAGATGCAATTTCTACCGTTATGTTTGATAATCTTGCTGCTCAAAAACATGGGTTTAACCCTGTCTTTATGATGGCAGATTCAGGTGCTCGTGGTTCTAAAGAACAGATTCGTCAGTTAGCCGGTATGCGTGGTTTGATGGCGAAACCTCAAAAGAAAATTACCGGTGGTATGGGTGAACTTTTAATTGATAACCCGATTACTGCGAATTTCCGTGAAGGTCTGTCTGTACAGGAATACTTTATTTCTACCCACGGTGCCCGTAAAGGTCTGTCAGATACTGCTCTAAAAACAGCTGATGCCGGTTACTTAACCCGTCGTTTAGTTGATGTGGCACAAGATGTTATTATTCGTGAAATTGACTGTGAAACAATTTTAGGGCTTGATGTAACGGCTATTAAAGAAGGGGAAGAGGTTATTGAATCTCTGGCTGATCGTATTATAGGGAGATCTGCTTTATATGATATATTTGACCCTATCTCCGATGAACTCATTGTTGCCGCCGGTGAAGAAATTGGCGAAATTGAAGCAGCAAAAATTGAATCTGTTGGTATTGATGAAGTAGCTATTAGGTCAGTGCTTACTTGTGAATCAAAGTTTGGTGTGTGTGCAAAATGTTATGGTCGTAATTTATCTACTTTAAAACGTGTTCATATTGGTGAAGCGGTAGGCGTTATTGCGGCTCAATCAATTGGTGAGCCGGGTACACAGCTCACCTTGCGTACTTTCCATATTGGTGGTGTTGCCGGTACTATTACTGAACAATCTCAAATTGAATCCAAATTTGATGGTAAGGCTACGTTTAAGAGTATCAAATTGATTAAACGAGCTGATGGTACCTCTATGGTAACAAGTAGAGACGGAGTTGGTGAAATTCATGTTATTGATGATGAAAGTCGTGTTCGGGCAAGAATGAATATCCCTTATGGTTCTCATCTATTTGTTGAAGATGGTCAAGCTGTAAAAACAGGAGATATTATCTTTGAATCTGATCCGTATATTTCAACTATCTTAACAGAAAAAACCGGTAAAATAAAATTTAAAGATGTTATCAAAGATGTATCATTCCGTGAAGAAGTACATACTCAAACCGGTTCTATTCAACGAATTATTGTTGAAACCAAAGATAAAACTTTATTCCCTGCTATGCTTGTCGAAGACGAGGAAGGTAACTTGTTAGCAAGCTATCGTTTACCTGTTGAAGCTCAATTGCAAGTTAACGATGGTGACACAGTTACTGCAGGAGATGTGTTAGTTAAAATGTCTCGATTTGTTGTGAAATCCGGCGATATTACCGGTGGTTTACCTCGTGTTGCTGAATTATTTGAAGGACGCCGTCCTCATGATCCGGCTGTTATTTCTGAAATTGAAGGTACAGTCAGTTTTGGCAAGATTGTTCGTGGTTCGCAGCAGATTATTGTTACCGGTGATGATAGTGAAGATGTTTTTGAAGCATTAATCCCTCATGGAAAACACATGATGGTTCATCAAGACGATAAAGTCTTTGCCGGGGACCGTTTATGTGAAGGTGCTATTGACCCTCATGATATTTTGAGAGTAAATGGCGATGAGGCAGTACAAGAGTATTTGGTTAATGAAATTCAGGAAGTGTACCGTATTCAGGGTGTAAAAATCAATGATAAGCATATCGAGGTGATTGTACGTCAAATGATGCAAAAAATTATTATTGAATATTCTGGCGATACTAATTTCCTTGAAGGTGAAAAAGTTGACAAAATTAAGTTTTATGAGGAAAATGCCAGAGTTATCGCCGAAGGCGGTGAACCGGCAAGATTCCAACCTTTGTTATTAGGTATTACAAGAGCATCGTTATCAACTGATAGTTTTATTTCGGCTGCATCTTTTCAGGAAACAACTAAAGTTCTGACTGAAGCTGCTGTGTCGGGTAAAGTTGATCATTTACTTGGACTCAAGGAAAATGTCATTATTGGGCATCTTATTCCGGCAGGTACCGGTATAGAAAAATACAGAAATCTTGAGATAATTCATGCTGAAGATGTTATTGAAGATTCCGAAGCGGATTTAGAGACAGCAGAAAAAGTTACAATAGATTTACTGGATAATAATGCTTGACAAAATTAAGAAAAGTCGTTAAACTGGGTGACTTTGTAGAATTGTGATTTACTTAAGTTTATAGGAGTAGTTTTGCCTACTATTAATCAGTTAGTACGCAAGGGTCGAAAGAGAAAAGTCGAAAAGACAAATTCTCCGGCTCTTGAGAAATGTCCACAGAAAAGAGGCGTTTGTACAAGGGTTTATACCTCAACGCCGAAAAAACCGAATTCCGCTCTTCGGAAGGTTGCTCGTGTTCGTTTGACGAATAAAGTGGAAGTAACCGCATATATTCCGGGTGAAGGTCATAACCTTCAAGAACATTCAATTGTTATGATTCGCGGCGGTCGTATTAAAGATATTCCGGGTGTTCGGTATCATATCGTCAGAGGTACAATGGATACTTCAGGCGTAGCTGACAGAAAAAATAGTCGTTCCAAATATGGAACCAAGAAACCTAAAAAGTAATTGGTAGATTATGTCAAGAAGAACTAGTGCAATAAAAAGGGAAGTTATTCCCGATTACAAATTTGGTGATAAGCTGATGACTCAGTTTGTTTCTTGCCTTATGAAAGGCGGAAAACGTTCAACTGCTGAAAGTTTATTTTATAAAGCAGTTGATGGTCTTGCTGAAAAATCAGGTCAAGACGGTTTGGAAATGTTTCACAAAGCAGTTAATAATGTAAAGCCTGTTTTGGAAGTACGTTCCCGTCGTGTTGGTGGTGCTACATATCAAGTGCCGGTCGAAGTAAGACCAAACCGAAGAACAGCTTTAGCCATTAGATGGCTCATATTATATTCATCCGCACGTGGTGGTAATACTATGGCTGAAAAACTAGCTGCTGAATTTTTGGCGGCATGCAACAATGAAGGTGCTTCTATCAAGAAGAAAGAAGATACCCATAAAATGGCTGAAGCTAATAAAGCTTTTGCTCATTTTAGATGGTAGTTTTTAAAGCTTTAGTTTTACGACCCTGCTGAGAGTAAACAAAAAGTTTTCTTCTTTTATCAATAATGATAGAACTGAGAAAGAGATCGGAAGAGCGTCGTGTAGGGAAAGAGTGTAGATCTCGGTGGTCGCCGTATCATTAAAAAAAA
>CAJVYT010000091.1 GCA_913009765.1 uncultured candidate division Zixibacteria bacterium | reverse complement strand
AGATATGTAGTTTGTTGTTTTTTTTTTTTTCAAGCAGAAGACGGCATACGAGATATATCAGTGTGACTGGAGTTCAGACGTGTGCTCTTCCGATCTTTTCTTAAAAATAATTCTATAGAGTACCGTATCAAATTTGCCCGCACAGACAATAGTGCAATGTCAATAGAAACTGATAACTGGGTAAATTCTCTTACATACGGAAGAACTTGGAAAAACACAGGCGGCATCCGTGTCGGTTATGAAAGTCGAATTGTTGATGATTTAGTTAACCGTTCTGAATCAAACGGTTTAATCGTTGACGGCTGGTATAAAGCCGGTACTCATCTCATATTCCGTGGTAAAGCTTCAACAAGAAGTAAAGATATTCCAACAGGTTCAACGTTGCTTGGCGATGAATCAATTACTCGTCATCTTTTCTCTGCGAGATACACCGACTTAAATTATGGCGACCTTACTCTGAGACTTGATAAAAGAATCCGCAAAAATGAAGATATCGGAGTAAATACACAAATCGACTACACATCGGCATCATCTATTTTGAATTTTAAATATGAAAAATATGGTTCTCTAAATGTCACGTACAGTTATTATCTTGGTGAATTTGAAAATAGAGATTTGGTCAGTGAAACAATTAAAAACTATGAGTTTTCCGACCATGTCATAACCGGTACTATTACACCAAATTCTTATCGAAACATAGATCTAAGTTTTGGTGGTACATACTATCGAAGTCGACGGGATCAGGACAAGGAGAAGTTCTCATTAAACATTATTGCCAAGTATAAATTCCCGCATGACCATATTCTTGAGATCAAGTATGATGTATTTAATTATGATGACTATCAGTTAAATAGAAATTATTACACTGCCAATATTATTGAAATTAATTTCATAAAAGCAATAAAACTTTAGAGGAGTAAAAGATGCGAAGTATGAAATTTTTAACAGTCTTTGCCTTAGTCGCTTTGATTATCTTTTCGGGATGTGAACGAAAAGTCACAGAAGAGGTGATTAAAAAAGTTGATGCTGAAAATGCCGCTTATATCGGTTCCGCTGCCTGTCAGGCATGTCATGCTGATCTCTATGCGTCATTTGAAAAAACAGGGCATCCGTACAAATTAAATGATGCTTCTGATGCATTCACACCGGGATATTATCCATTTACAACATTACCAACTTCATCACCTGAACTTGATTTATCTCAAGCTTTCATGGTTATCGGCGGATTCCGCTGGAAAGCTCGGTTTATTGACAGTTCCGGTTTCATTATGACCGGCGACCAAGTTCAGTATAACTTTGGAAATGATACTTGGACAGCTTATCATTCGGGTGAAACAAAAGCGTATGATTGCGGACCTTGTCACATGACCAACTACAAAGGTGTCGGTAACCAAGATGACTTACCGGGGTTAATAGGTACTTGGGAATTTAACGGTATCCAATGCGAAGAATGTCACGGACCCGGCGAAATTCATGCCGGAGACCCATATAATATCGGCATGAAAATTTATGACGTTGGTTCCAATGAAACTTGTGGTAGATGCCACAAAAGAGGAGAACCAGAAGATGGTATTCCTGCAAGCGGTGGATTTGTAAAACATCATGAACAATGGAATGAAATGTTCGGATCAAAACATGCATCGATCGACTGTGTTGACTGCCACAATGTACACGAATCACTTCACCCATTACATCCTAATAAAGCTGCTGCTATAAAGGTTGACTGCGAAAGCTGTCACTTAAAAGAAACACAATCATTTGAAGCAAGCAGCATCGACCATGCCGGTTCCTCAGCAGGTCCAACCTGTGTTGATTGTCACATGCCAAGAGCAGCAAAATCTGCTATCGCAAACGGTACTTATGAAGGTGATGTTCGTTCTCACATGTTTGCTATCAACACATCTGTTGATGCCGAGATGTTCACTCCTGACGGTAAATTTGCCAATGGTGATTTAACTTTAGAATATACATGTTTAACATGTCATGATTCAAAAGATAAAGCATGGGCGGCAAATTACGCCGATGCTGTTCACGCAAGCTCTCCACCTCAAATAAGTGAATATGCAGGAAGTGAAGCATGTGCCGCCTGTCATCAAACTAAATATGACGACTTTATGTTAACCGGACATCCATTTAAAATCAATGATGCCAAAGATGCTTTTACTCCGGGATATTATCCATTTACGACACTTCCGACAACATCACCTGAGCTTGATTTATCTCAAGCATTCATGGTTATTGGTGGATTCAGATGGAAAGCCCGCTTTATTGATTCCACCGGATATATTATGACCGGTAACGAAGTTCAGTATAACTTTGAGAATGATACTTGGACAGCTTATCACCCCGGTGAAACAAAAGCATATGATTGCGGACCATGTCACATGACAGGTTATAAAGATGTAGGAAACCAAAAAGGATTGCCGGGGTTAATTGGTACTTGGGAATTCAATGGTGTCCAATGTGAAGAATGTCATGGACCGGGACGAAACCATATCAACGACGCATATAATGTTGACATGACTGTTGATAACTCAGCAGAAGCATGCGGTAAATGTCATATTCGCGGTGATGTAAATCAGATTCCGGCAAGTGGTGGGTTTGTAAAACATCACGAACAATGGAATGAAATGTTCTCTTCCAAACATCAGGCTTTACAATGTGTTGATTGTCATGACCCACATATTGGATTACATCCTGATAATCCTGATAGAGCATCTGCAATAAAGATTAATTGTGAGAAATGTCACTTCAATGAAGCTGCTACATTTGCAGATTCTCCAATTACACAGCATATCTCTGAAGGACTTACTTGTATTGATTGTCACATGCCAAAAGCAGCCAAATCTGCTATTGCCGTAGGTACGTATGAAGGCGATGTTCGTTCACATCTCTTTGGAATTAACACGGATTCCACAGCCGAGATGTTTACTCCTGATGGAGCATATGCAAGTGGCTATCTTACCTTAGAATACACTTGTTTACAATGTCATACAGGTGCATTAGATACTAAAGCTTGGGCATCACTTAATGCTAAGTTTGCACATCGTCCTGCAGCTGTAAAAAAAGAGAACAACATTACTCAAAACATAAAATAATATTTTAAAATTAAAAAAAACCCGTCCACCTAAGCGGACGGGTTTTTTTATGATTTTTTTAATCCCTCTACTCGCCACCTGATGCAGTATAAAATATTGTACCATCTCCCCCAACAACCCAGCCGTTATCCTCATCAATAAAAAAGATTGATTGAAGCAAACTTGTTGTCTCAATAAATTGAATAGTCCAACTTATACCACCATTAGTAGTATGAAGTATCAATCCATCCTGTCCGGTTATCCATCCGGTAGAAGCATTTACAAAATATACAGACAGCAATCTCGGCTCTTGAGGTATCTGCTCATACATCCATGTTGTACCGCCATTTACGGTTAAAACGACTAACCCAAATTTGCCAACTGCCCAACCATGTAAGGCATCAGTGAATATTATTTCTTGAAAATCATACTTATTACCAACTGTACCCGGACCCGGGGGTACGGTTTGTGTTTTCCAATTTACTCCTCCATCTGTTGTAACCAAAATAACATCTGTAAGTCCGGATACCCACCCATGCATATTGTCAATAAAAGAAATACTCGTAAATTTTTGCTGAATCGGAGTATTCTGTTTCACCCACTTAATTCCACCATCTGATGTCGACAGTACAACTGAATCTCCAACAATCCATCCCGAATCAGCTGAGATAAAAAAGACATCATTAAAATTAAAATTAGAAGGAGGTGTTTGAAAAGACCAATCATTACCATAATTATTTGAATACATTATAATATTGTTTACTCCAACAGCCCAACCTTTATTGTCAATAAAAGTTATGCCTCCTAAAAGAGAGTCAGATTCTTTTGTCGTAGATAAAAAGCGAACCTCTTCCCAATGCTCACCACCATCTGCAGTCTTAATTATAAAACCTGATTTTGTATTGACATCAATAACATCACCTACTGCCCATCCGTTTTGAGCGTCAGTAAAATATATATCATTGATATTGCTAAGAATTGGTGATTTTTGAGGAAGCCATGACTTCACCTCAACTGTTACAGGCACCGGATATGGAGAGTTTAAAGCAGAATCTGATGTTACCCAAATCGTATCTGTATTAATACCTTTTGGTAAACTGACACCACTCACAGAGACAAGTATTTTAGCTGTATCACTTGTATTGTAAGTAATACTCGGCACAGTAAGCCATGATGCCGTATTTGACAATGTGAAATCAAACGGAACAGATGAAGATGAGTTTATGTCTAACTCTATAATTTTAGGATTTATCTCATTTAAGTTAAGATCAAACTCAAATGAACTCGGCACGGCAGAAATCTCTGAACCGATTGTTAAAATTATTTCCTTTTCAAATACATCTTGCGATGAAGAATCAGTAACAATTGTAATTGTATCGTAATATGTTCCTTGTGCCAATGTCGTAGGTGAGGCGACTCGTATCATAAATGAAATAGAATCCGGTGTAAATCCGATTAAAGTTTGTTTTGAGTTAATCAGAAATAACCAATTTGATTTATTTGAAATACTGTAATTAAACACCTGATCAGTTGAACTTGTTATCGTAAAAAATAATTGTGATGGAGAAGGTCCCCCAAAAGGAGCAGAAAAAGATTGGGGAATATCTGAAACTATCAAATGGCTTATAGTCGGCTCAACAGATTTATTTGTACATCCCACATAAATACTTGAAAATGAGAATACTAATAATGCAAAAATAATATAACGTTTTGTCATAGAATCTTCCTTGATTTAGTTGTAATCTTTGTTCTTTTAATTACTATAAATGTATAACGCTTACTATATCAAAAGGTTTCTAATAAATGGAAGATTTTCTCTCCCATTTATTTCACAGATTCTTCTAATAGGTATCTTTTATAAATCTTCGCATACCTGCTTTTTGAATTAATAAGCACTTTATGATGACCTTTTTCCACTACTCTTCCTTCCTCAAAGACATAAATCATGTCAGTTTTTGCAAGGGTGTCCGGTCTGTGTGTAATCAAAACAGCAGTCATATCAGGCAAAACTTCATGCAGACGTTCCCATAATGCAGATTCCGTTTTTGAATCAAGTGCAGAGGTACAATCGTCTAAAATCAAATATTTCGGTTTTCCGACTAACGCACGTGCCAAACCAAGACGTTGTTTCTGACCGCCGGAAATTGACATACCTCGTGTCCCTATAAAAGTGTATAACCCTTTCGGAAAAGTTGCAATTTCTCCTTTGAGTTGAGAAACTTCTATAGCCCACTCTAAAATCTCATCGCTGACATCAGTTCGACCCATCAAAATATTGTTGCGTATCGTATCAGAAAAAAGTATCGGCTCTTGAGGTACATAACCGATTGATTGTCGTAAATCCAAAAGAGTATATTTTTGTAAGTCATGCTCACCAATTTTAATAACTCCGCCAGACGGTTCAACAAGTCGTGGAATCATATTCACAAACCAACTTTTACCGGAACCTACTTTGCCGACTAAGGCAACCGTTGTTCCTTTTTTGATTGTCAGAGTCACATGGTCAATAATATTATGTGCGAGTTCCGGAAACTTAAAAGAGACATTCTCAAATTTGAGATCATCTGCTATAATTTCTTTAGCAGAAACATCATTATTTTCCTGCACAAGTACCGACATATTTTCAAGTTCCATCAATCTATTTATAGAAACCGCCGACTGCCTTGATTTCACTAAAAATTGTCCGATATCAAACATCGGAAAAACCAGCCAGACAGTATAAAAAATAAATGACCCAAGTTTCCCCTGCGACAAAGTAGAATTCATCACCGCATAACCGCCGGCAATCAAAATAACTAAAATTGAAAACTGCCAAATATACATATACAGCGAGTCAATCACAGCATTTATTCTCACCGCATCGATTTCCGCCTTTCGTCTTTTTACCGCAGCTTTTTCAAATTTATCTTTTTGTGATTTTTCTCGAACATACGCTTTTACAACACGAATTCCCGAAAAACATGATTCCAAAATATCATTAAATTTTGAAATTCTCTTTTGTAAATACTCATACCGTTTTTCAAGAATTGATGAACTGATAAAGAAAATTACAATTAAAATTGGAAGCGGTCCTACTGCCCACAAAGTCATAATAGGGTCGATAGCAACCATCATCGTAATAGTAAAACCAACCATCAATAATGCTTCATACAACCTAAAAATTCCCGAACAGGCAAACCATGACAGTTTCTCGGCGACATCATCTGTCATACGAGTCACTAAGTCACCGGTACGAAAACGGTTGAAAAAGTCAGGACCTTTTGTTGTAGTCAAATCAAATGATTCCTGCCGAAACATCCATTCCAATTTAATATTCATCCAAGCACGATGCCCCTGTACAATGAGATATAAAACAGAAGCGATAAACCCCAAAACGATAAAACTCAACCCAAAAGTAATCTCAGGTGCCAAAGAAAACGAAGCACCTATATTAGCAATAAACGCAGCAAAAGCATCATCCGGTATTTGCTGTGTATTCATATAATCAATAGTGAAATCAATCATCCTTGGGATAGAAACCTGAAACATAACCTGTAAGGGGGTGAGAAAAATAAGCACTGCCAGCACACCCAAATGTTTTTTATAATATTGCCAAAGCCATAAAAATTTATCCAGCATCAGCGAACTCTCCATTTCTTGATTTAAACTGCAGGTGAAAGAGATCTGAATAGTACCCGTCTTGTTGAATAAGTTCTACGTGGGTTCCTCGTTCAATAATTTCACCTTGTTTAAGCACTAAAATCTCATCTACATCTAAAATTGTAGAAAGTCGATGAGCAATAATTAACGATGTTCTTCCTTTCATTAATCTCTTGAGCGATGCCTGAATCATTCTTTCAGTCTCGGGGTCAATAGAGGATGTCGCTTCATCTAAAATAAGTAAATCAGGATTCACAACCAATGCTCTGGCAAATGACAATAATTGTCTTTCACCTCGGCTGAAATTGGAACCTTTTTCAGATACTTCAGTTTCAAACTGATTCGCCAGTTTTGAAATAAAGCGTTCCGCCTCAACAGTCTTGGCAGCATGTATAATATCCTCTTGAGAAACATTGTCTGCTTCTAATGAGATATTGCTGTTCACATCACCGGGGAACAAAACAATATCCTGCAGCACTAAAGCAAATCGTTTTCTAAATTCAAAAGTCGGTATTGATTTAATATCGTTTCCATCAATTGAGATAGTACCTTTTTGAGGGTCGTAATATCTCAGCATAAGAGAAATCACCGTTGATTTTCCGCCGCCAGTTACACCAACCAAAGCAACTCGCTTGCCTTTTTCTATTTCAAAAGAAACATTCTTTAACACATAGTTATCATCATCAGTGTACGAAAAAGAAACATTATCAAACTTCACCGATTGTTGTAAACCGGACCACACAGCAGGTTGGAGCGGCTGTTTGATTTTTGATTCTTCCGATAAAAGCGAAAATATTCTTTTTGAACCGGCTATCGCTTTTTGTATAGTCGAAAGCTGTTCAGATGACCTCCAAATAGGTTCAAAAGAACGCCATATATATATAATAAACATGACAATAGTTCCAAAAGTCACTCCTAAAAGAGGACCTAAAATAAGCACCAAACCTATTTTCACATATTCAAAAAAGAATACGGTGTTAAAAAATATAATCACTCCGATATTCACATACACATCATTTGCAAATTTCAGTTTATTGGCATCAAATACTTTCTTTCTGGCATACTCACCACGATGAAAAATCTGCACAATAGACATCCCGTGCAAAAATTCAGTTAATGATGCGGTCACTTCTGCCATATTTCTTCTCACTTCATAAAATTTTGGTGTTGTCTTTTTATGAAAGATATAAATCAGCAAACCGATAATCGGAATATTGAGAAACAGCACTAAAGCAAGTTTCCAGTTGAAATAAAACAAAAGTGAATAGATACCGACTAAAAGAATTATATCACCCAAAATCAATACTATCGTATTGGTAAAAAGCAGACGTAATGATTCGCTGTCTGATTCAACTCTCGCCAATAACCGCCCTACCGGATTTTTATCGAAATAGTCAACATCTAATGATAAAATATGATGAAACAGTGTCCGCTTTAAAGTCAGCATAACATCCTGCCCGATAGTTTCCAACTTTATCCGCATATAATACTGCAATGCAATAGTAACAAGCTGAATTACTCCGATTGCTGCCACAGTGAGAAGTAATCCGTTAAAATCATGGTTGGGAACATTAACATCTAAAACACGCTTCAGCAAATACGGCCAGGTAAGTGAAAAAAGAGTTGTCCCAACAAGTAAGCCAAAACATATTAACAGCCCTTTTTTATGCTCTATCAGATACGGAAGCAGTTTTTTCAGTGCTTCTTTATAGCTTATTTCCAATTCGGTTTCTTGTAATTTTTCATCTTCGTAAAATTCTGTACTCATGATTTATTTCCTGCTAAACCTTTTATTATTTTCATCTATTCGGTTCAGCGATAATGGTATATACAAAAAAACCGCCGAACCACACTATTTGGGTCTCGACGGAGAACAAATTACTCTTATAGTAATAAATATTATTCTGTAGGGATAATACCCCCGCCGAGCTTAGCACACACAGGATTCACCTGTTGAGATCGTCTGCTGCTATTTTTCATTAAATTAATCATTCAATTAGTTCCTATTTTTTTAGCTACTAAATCTCATTAGCTTGGCTTTGGGTTAATGGTTGTTTTCTATATTGGACTCAAGCTACTTTTTTCTCAATACTTTGTCAATCGCTTTTTTTACTTTTTCTCAATAATATTTTTAATTTGAAAAATATATTATTTTTATTCATATTCAGTTCATGCATACATACAAAAAATCTGCTCTTATTTTATTTGTACTTATTCTACTCTTTGAGATAACCGTAGCCGTCATTGGAGACATAGACACCAGAAAACCATGGGGCGATGAAATCAGGCTGTATGACTCAGTAATAAATTTTGGCAATGGTATCACTCTTGACTTAATTACCCATTACCGTCAGATGTCAACGCCACTGCCGTTTATAATCTATGCCGGTTGGGGACACCTGTTTGGGTTTGACTTATTCACACTTAGAATTCTTTCAATAATAATAGCCCTGCTGACATATATGCTGTTTCATATAATTTTGTTTGAGAATCTACAGAACAAAAAACTGGCATTTATCGGTACACTCTTTTTAGTTATTCATCCCTATATGGTAGGACTTTCGATATTTGTTTTTACCGATATGCCGGCTATTCTATTTTTACTTTTAGGATATTATACTTTGCAAAATAAGAAATTTTATCTTTCGGCATTTTTTATAGCCCTCTCTATTTTATGCCGTCAGTATATCCTGTTTTTTCTTCCGCCGATGTTTATCTATTATGCTCTCCAATATAGAGAGACAAAATCTATACATGGTATGGTGGCATCAATTCTGCCTGCTCTTCCCTATTTCTTACTTATACTTTTATGGGGCGGAACTTCGCCTGATAACGAATACCGAGCTTTGTATTTAAATGAACAATTCTCTTTTCATATTGATGTGTTCTTTTTATATGTCTCTCTTCTCTTTCTTTATTTGCTCCCTTTTTATTTTTTCACACTAAAAAGTTTTTTTACACAGAGAAGAATACTCGGTCTATCGTTTGTATTGTCGCTGCTTTATTATTTCTACCCTATTCATCCGTCGATTTACTCGCAGGATATTGGAGTTTACACTGTTGGTCTTTTCCACAAAACATTAAAATTTCTGATTAGTTCTGACACAGTCATACAAGGAGTCTTTTATATTTCAGTTCTATTTGGACTCGTAGTTTTACTGACGTTTATAAAAGAAATATACATATCAATTCAGAAAGAAGAACAGACCCAAACATTTTTATTGAACCTGATAATTCTTTTCTTTTTTATAGTCATGCCGTTTTCATATTTAGGTTGGGAAAAATACTTTATGCCAATCCTCCCATTTGTAATACTTCGATTACTTTTGCTAATTGAGAAAAGACCTACGCAAGCATTGTCTTGACCGCAAGTCCTATCAGAATCAATCCACCGATAATTCCGGCTGTTTTTCCAAATTTCAAACCTAACTTACGTCCAAAGACTAACCCAAGTATAGTCATAGATGCTGCCACCACTCCAATAATAATAGTAGGATATAAAATCTCAACTCCGATCAACGCAAGGGTAAACCCTGCCGCCAAGGCATCTACTGAAGTTGCAAACATCAATACCAGTAAACTTGCACCTCGGGTTGGATCACCTTGCCACATACTCTCATCAGATTTAAACTGCTCCCAAATTAGACGACCTCCTAAAACAGCTAAAATGACTGCCGCAAAGATTTTAGCATAAACTCCAATACTCCCAACCAAATAATCTCCAGCCATCCAACCAATAATTGGCATTCCAAACTGGGCAAATCCAAAATGGAAAGATAATCTGAAAATTGTCCACTTTTCAAGTTTTCCCAGACGGATTCCAACCGCAATAGCCACAGCAAAAGCATCAAATGCCAAAGCAAATGCCAAAGCAAATATATTCACAATATCTATACCAATAATTACACCTCTTTATTGTACTGTTATATAACAACTTACGATATACAATTCAAGGGCTTTTTCAGAAATTCTCTTAAACTTTACTTTTTTATAAAATATTTTCAATAAATGAAAAATAATACTTTACATTTTAGTATTCTTTTCGTATAGTAGATGGACTTTTGAATATAAGCTGTTGCGAAAGGTAACATTATGAGGATATCAGCCCTCGAAGAATATGGTCTCAGATGTTTGGTCTCACTTGCCAAAGCAGGCAGAGACGGACAATTATCGATTTCAGATATTTCTGAAAAAGAAGGTCTATCTGTTCCGTATACTTCAAAATTGCTCTCTATTTTACGCAAATCCGGTTTAGTTACCGCAATGCGTGGTCGCGGCGGCGGATTTTGTATCGCAAGAGACCCGAAGGAAATAAATTTACTTGAAGCTATAACTGCATTAGGCGGTCCTTTAATTGACCCAAACCATTGTGCAAAATTTTCAGGGCAACTTGAAAAATGCATTCATACCGACAATTGTTCAGTACAGTACACTTTAGCAGGATTATCTAAAATTGTAGGAAAATTTTTATCTTCTTCAACTTTGGATGACATTATCAACGGCTCAAATATCGATGATATTACACTCATAAAATCAAATGTTTCACTCATAACAGATTCTGAAAAATCGGAACTAAATAATGCTTTAAACTGTTCAGCAGAAGATGAAGTTAACCAATAGAAAAAAAGAAATAACATATAAAAGGATTAGTAAAAATGTCAGATAAAAAAGCAATATTAGAGTTCAAAGACATCCATGTCGAAGTGGAAGGGAAAGAAGTTGTCAAGGGTGTTTCCTTGACTGTCAATCCCGGTGAGATACACGCTATCATGGGCAAAAACGGTTCGGGTAAATCCTCTCTCTCAAACGCTCTCATGGGACACCCCTCCTATACTATTACCAAAGGTGAAGCATATTTAAAAGGTGAATCACTTCTTGATATGGAAGCTGACGAACGCTCCCGTGCAGGTCTTTTCTTGGCATTCCAATACCCTCTCGCTATTCCGGGTGTTACGGTAGCTAATTTTATGCGAGCCGCCCTAAAATCACATCGTGGTGCCGATGCCGATATGTCTGATTTCCGTAAGTTATTCAAAGCCGCAATGGCAGACTTACAAATTGACCAATCTTTTGCCACCCGATATATAAATGAAGGCTTCTCAGGCGGTGAGAAAAAACGTATTGAAATCTTACAAATGTCTATGCTTAACCCTGCTATGGCTCTCCTTGACGAAACCGATTCCGGTTTAGATATTGATGCTCTTAAAATTGTATCTAAAGGAATAAATAAATTTCAAAATGAAAATAATGGTGTCTTAATGGTAACTCACTATCAGCGTCTGCTTAATTATATCAAACCGGATAAAGTTCATGTTATGATGGATGGAAAGTTTGTGATGTCCGGCGGACCTGAGCTTGCATTAAAATTAGAAGATTCCGGGTATGAATGGCTTAACGAGGAAAAAACTGGAGTCTAAATATGTCTGAATCACTCAATAAACAAAATCAAGAG
>CAJVYT010000090.1 GCA_913009765.1 uncultured candidate division Zixibacteria bacterium | reverse complement strand
CTTGTTATTAAAAACGAATATGGGGGCAGGACACATGGGAAGTTCCGGTCGTTACCAATTTTATGATGACCTCGCTTTTGAGTATGCATTTATTTTAAAGCAAATAGAAAAATAGTTTAAAAAAAATAGCCCGTATATGCGGGCTATTTTTTTTGTAATTATATTATAGATGAGAGTTTATTATTCAATCTTATTCTCTTCTGATTTAGTAAGAAGATGGTAAATAATAAATGACAGACCGGCAAATAAGAACATTAACCCAAAAATAGTTTCATCGTCCAAATCTACCCATTGTCTCATAAACAAAGCTATTCCAATACCTATGAGAACTAAACCCCATTTGAGACTAGAGAGAGAATTAGCTGCTTGTGAATTGGCAAAGAGATATTTGATCTTTTCATCTACTAAACCGTTTTTAATTAAATTCTTTTTAGTGTTATAATCAGCTATAATCTTTACTATCAATACGATAGCTGAAAAAACTACCAGCATTTCAAAAAAATCTTGGCTAAGCATATAATACTCCTTTTAAAGTTACTGTTTCTTTCTTCTGTTTCATCTGACCGACATCTTTTTGAAAAGTTGCGTAGAAATAAATAAGCTATTTTTGCAACATCTTTTTGAGAAAACTGTCGTATAGGTAAGGTATGGAAACAAAAGTTAATGAAAATACTCTGGTTCAACAAATTCTCGATGGTCAAGTTGATGAATTTCAAAAGATTATTGAAAAATATCAGAAACTGGTTTGGCATCTTGTCTCAAAAATTGTTAAATCGCAGGCTGATAGGGAAGATGTTAGTCAGGATATTTTTGTGAAAGTGTATAAGAATTTGAATTCTTTTAAATTTGAATCAAAGTTGTCAACTTGGATTGGACGGATTGCCTATAACAGTGCTATTAACTTTATTCAAAAGAAGAAACCTGAATTATATGAAGATATTAGCCCAGGTGGTGTTACGCTTGATTCTTTAGCCAGTACAAATGTCAATCCTGCAAATTTTGTCGGTTCACAAAATGTGAATGCTATATTGAAAAAAGAAATTATGAATTTGCCTATTCAATATAAAACGATTGTGACGCTGTATCATCTAGATGAAATGAATTATAATGAAATAGCAGAGATAACAACTCTTCCGATTGGGACAGTGAAATCTCATTTATTCAGAGCAAGAAAGCTCTTGAAAGACAGGTTGGAATTAAAATATACAAAGGAGGATTTATGTCAATAATACATCTTTCCGAAAAGGATATTCAAGAATATTTAGATACGAAAATAAATAAAGATAAAGTCGAAGCTCATATTTTAAATTGTAAAGAGTGTGCTTTGCTTTTGGCGGAGTATGAATCTCTTTTTACAGAGCTTTCTCATAATGAAACTCCGCAATTGTCAGTTGATTTTATGTTTCAAACTATGGAATTAGTACGACAGGAGTCTATTGGTATCGAGAGTAACAAAGGACTTTATTTGTACTCAATTTTCAGTTTTATCGGTGCATTACTCTTTTTAAATTATTTTACTGGTTTTATTTTAAATATCTTTAAACTTCAATTACCGAACATAAGTCTTATGTTTACCAATTGGTCAATATTTGATGCCGTTGCTCGTTACTATCAAACATCAGCAAGTTTAGTAAATGTCTTATTGTTTGCCGGATTCATTCTTCTGTTTTTTGCGTTGGTCGATTCTATTTTATCTCGAAAAAGAGTTCGTAAGATTTCTTGTTTTTCAATCTAACGCTTTGTCTTTAACATCGGATGGCTATTTTCATTTATTCCGATTGCTTTAGCGTTGCGGATATCATGGGCAATTGTAATAGAAGGACGGGCAGTATCTAACCCAAAACCTTTTCCGGCTAAAACATTTTGATAGATGATTGTATGTAAGTCTGTAAAGCCGCCGGAGAATTCTATTTCATTATTATCAATTGATATAGAACGATACGTTCTTTGCTGTTTTTCGACAGCCTCTTTTGGCAGGTCATTTTTGTCAATAGAGAGAAACCATTTGATCTCAGCATTTTCAAGTTCTAAAAAACCACTGGTTTTTGTCGGTTCGGCAATATGTACTTCAGAATGTTTTACATCTCCAAAAAGCCACATCAGCATATCAAAAAAGTGAATTCCAATATTAGTGGCAAGTCCGCCAGATTCCTCAAGTTTGCCTTTCCATGATACGAGATACCATGGTCCTCTTGAGGTAATATAGGTAAGATTAATTTTACGTTTATGTTGGGAGTTTTCTTGTTCAATTTCTTTTTTTAAGGCAATAATCGAGGGGTGAACTCTCAGTTGTAATACTGTAAAGATTCTTTGGTTGTTTTCCTGTTCAATTTCCTGCAGAGCATCAATATTCCAAGGGTTTAAGACAAGTGGTTTTTCGCAAATAGCATCAGCACCTATCCGCATAGCAAAACGGGCATGAGCATCGTGTAGATAGTTTGGTGAACAAATAGAGACAAAATCAACTTTTTGAGAATTATCTTGTCTATGAAGTTTCTCTAAATAACGGTCAAAACGTTCAAACTCTGTGAAAAACGGACAACTATCAAAAAAACTGTCAATGATGCCAACTGAATCGTTGGGGTCTAAGGCGGCTATCAAATTATTTCCAGTTTCTTTAATTGCTTTTAAGTGACGAGGAGCTATATATCCGGAAGCACCGGTCAGAGTAAAGTTCTTTGGCATATTGTTTGTCATACCTTTCAAATTTAAAACAAAATAGAATAAATATTAGTTGCTTATAATTTATAACATAACAAATAGACAATACGAATCAATAAAAAAACAGTGATATTTTTATTTTTATCCATTTAAAAATGTTCGTCATACGAAAAACGAGATAAAATCGCTTGATTTTTCATCCCTATTATATAATCTTTTTGCACTCATGTGATATTAATTATCTAAACTAGAAAAAACGAACTCTAATAAATGCAAAATAGAAAAGTTTTTTAATAATTTTTTGAAAGAAGGGATAGTAAGGAGAGCAGATGAGAGAGAAGAAAGGTTTTAATCTCAAGAAAGGTTTACTGTCGGTTTTAACTATATGTTTGTTATTGCCGTTTTTAGCAAATGCGGGGGGCTTAAGCGGGAAAATAAGTGATAACACCGACGGCAGTGGATTAGTAAATGCTATTGTGACACTTATTCCAAGCGATGGTTCCAAATCACGTTCAGCTGCAGCTAACAATAACGGAGAATTTACTTTTAGCAATGTGTCAGATGGTATTTATACTATAAAAGTAACATATATCGGTTTCTCCACTTGGGAGAAAACCGGAATTCTGATTGATGAAAGCGATAAAACTATCTCAGCGTCATTATCTCCTACATCTATTAATATGAATGCTATTTCAGTGTCGGCATCACGTCGTCCTGAAAAAATTGTAGATGCTCCGGCATCGGTCTCTTTGGTAGAAGCTGAAGATGTAGCCGAACGTACAACTCTCACAGCAACTGAACATATAAAAGGTCTACCGGGAGTTGATGTTGCATCGACAGGTTTGAACCAATCAAATGTTGTTGTACGTGGTTTTAACAATATTTTTTCCGGTGCATTATTGGTCTTAACAGATAATCGTATCGCACGGGTACCGTCACTTCGTTTTAATGCGTTTAACTTTTTGCCGACAACAAATGAAGATATTGAACGAATCGAAATTGTGTCTGGTCCCGGTTCGGCACTCTATGGACCAAACTCTGCTAATGGGGTTATGCATATTATAACGAAGTCACCTTTTACATCACAGGGAACATCAGTTTCACTCGGTGGCGGAGAACGTTCTGTGCAAATTATTTCCGGTCGTCATGCCGGTGTCATTGGAGATAAAATCGGTTACAAGTTTACCGGTCAATATTATACAGGAGATGATTGGGAACATCATGAACCTTCAGAGCCGGATTCTATAGTGTTATTTAAAAGATATTACACCGATTTAGGTACTGTTGATGATACAATTAAAACTTTATTCAAAAGTAACCGTAATTTTGATATTAAAAAATTCTCTACTACCGGTAGATTTGATTTTCTCTTAGGTGACAATACTACGCTTATTGTGAATGGTGGGTATAATCAGTCCTCAGGTATAGAACTTACCGGTCTTGGGGCAGGGCAGGCAATCGACTGGAGTTATATGTTTGGGCAGGTTCGCTTGAACTATAAAGATTTATTTGTGCAGACTTTTGTGAATGCATCAGATGCAGGCGACACCTATCTCTTGGAAACCGGTCAGCTTATCGTTGATAAATCAAGATTATGGGTGTCTCAAATCCAGCATCGGTATGCACCAACTGATGCTCTTTCGCTGACCTATGGTATTGATGCTCTTTACACTCGTCCGAATACTGAAAATACTATTAACGGCAGAAATGAAGATGATGATAATATCAATGAATATGGTGTATACATTCAAGGTGATTATAAATTTACAGATAAATTTAAGTTTGTCGGAGCATTTCGTGTTGATGATAATGACAGGTTAGAAGACAAAGTTTACTCTCCGCGTGCCGGTTTAGTTTTTCAACCTAATGCTGACAATAATTTGAGATTTACATATAACAGGGCATTTACAACTCCAGATAATAACAATTTATTTTTAGACTTGTTAGTATCATCCGACCCTTTTGGTATTGGAGCATCATTTCTACCGTCATTTGGTTTTAGTCCGGCAATTGATATAAGAGTTCAGGGTGTTCCGGAAACAGGATTTCATTGGAGTATAAATGGGAATGGACCTCAATTTAGGTCACCATTTGCACCATTGGCAGGTATGACAAATGAAGATTTTATTAACTATAACGATCCTATGTTTACAAATGTAATGTGGTCAGTAGGCAGCGGAGCGGTTCAATCAGGTTTTAGTGACCAAATGAATGCATTAGCAACAGCAGGTCAAATAACTCAAGGACAAGCTGATGCTTTGATTGCTGCGGTGGATAGTGTAACTCCTGGGACTGTGTCTGGTGTGAATAATACTATGATGACATTTAATCCTGATACTCGTTCTTTTGACCCTGCCACCTTAGACGATATAAAAGATATTGATAGAATGAGACCTACTATTACTCAGACATTAGAGTTTGGATATAAAACTGTTATCAATAATAAATTTCAATTTTCATTAGATGCGTACCGTACACAAAAAGATGATTTTGTTGGTCCTTTAACAGTAGAAACTCCAAATGTCTTTTTAGATCCAGCAACTTTGTCTGTGTCTGTAGGAACAGATTTTACAGTTAATTATGCTTCCATGTCAGCACAAGACCGAGCATTACTTGATACGCTTGACCTTATTGCTTTTGGTGGAAATGGAAACGGAACACCTGTTGATGAATTGACAACAATGTTTACTTCAGGTGCTGCTCAAATTCCATTTGGAACAGTGTCACCAATTGAACAAAACGACCCCTCGTCGGTTTTAATTACTTATCGTAATTTTGGTGAGATTACTTTTTATGGTGCTGATTTAGCTGCGGCATATCATTTTAATCATAATTGGAATATTGGCGGAACATATTCGTATGTTTCAAAAAACTTTTTTGCCAAAGATGCCAATCAGGTTCATGATATTTATCTAAATGCTCCTAAAAATAAATTTGGACTCTATTTAAATTATATCAATCCTAAGTTGAAATTAAATTCTCAATTGAGATTTAGATGGGTTGATGCTTTTAAGATGGCATCACCATATTTTGGGAATGAGGTCTCTCAGTATTCAATTTTTGATTTAAACTTTGGAATTGATATAATTGAAAATACTCATCTGTCATTAACGGTTCAAAATATTTTGGATAATAAACATACTGAATTTGTCGGTGGGGCAGAGATTGGTCGTTTGGCAATAATGAGAGTAACTCAGAATTTTTAAAATAATTTTTGAGAGTAAAAAAGTAAAAGTAGGGCAGCATCCCTGTTATGCTGCTATTGATGTCGGGATCACAGGGATCCCGACCTACAAAAACTTTGAGAAACAATGTTTTTATTCTAAGATAGAAGTAAACTCATCGAAAGGTATGACCGGCCATGTTTCGGTATCTAAAATAGCAAGATTGTTTATCTCTGCGGCTGCCTTGAAAACCTGAGTCTGATCAGGTGTCTCAAATAAAGCTAAAAAATCAAAGCGTCCTAAAGTAGCCAAAAGTTTGTCCACATGAATTTCATGTTTGGCAAGAATTTCTAATGATTCATTGATATGGTGGGAAAGGTCAGGATGTTCTTTTTTGGCATTTGGATTAATAGTTAACGCCATTATATACGCTGCCATAATAACTCCTTATTTTTTTTAAAAGTACATACACAATATACTACATAATCAATTATGAGCAATGTAAGAATTAGTAGTTATTTTTTAGTATTGATTTTTTTGAAGACATAACCATTCATTTTTGGTCCCCAAACTTGCTTATTTTTGCCGTCAAAACCTTGTTCCCATAAAAAGAAATCCTCTTTTGTTATCTCAATATCTGTAGTTGAGTATTGGGCGTTTCTAACTTTTGATATGCAGCCTTTTCCTGCAGTTATCCCTATAAAAGTATTTTTTTTTATTGATATCAAGATAGTGCAATTTTCTTTTTTTTGAAGCTGTTCAACTGACAATGTCTTTAATACGTTTTTATCTTTCAGGGCGTGTATATACTTTTTACCATTTTTAATTGTATATCTTTCAAGATATATAAAATCTATACTTGCTGTTTGGAAATTATACACCTCTTGTTTGTAAGGCGAGTCTATACTGCCAGTAAATGCTGTTTCAAGATAAAACCATTTACCAGGCTGATTTTCCATTGAGAAGGGAGTGATTTCTAAATGGAGATCAATAATCTCAGAGTCAACTTGAGCCTGTTCGGAAGTTGAGTATTCGCCGGAGAATATTTCATCAAGTAATGACAGTTTATCTTCTTGTGCAGAAGATATCTTAGGAAAGATAAATAGCAGCATGATAATAAAAACAGACAGTTTTATCATAGTGATTATAGCTCCTCATCAGTAACAAAAAGGTTGTATTTTTTCATTCTATAAATAAGCACATGACGCGGTATTTTCAGAAGTTTGGCAGCTTTTGATTTATTGTTAGCTGTCTTTATCAGAGCCTCCTTAATTAATTTTATCTCAGCATCATAAAAAGTTATTTGCGTCATATTTTCTGATTCGCTTGAATGATTATTGTCAATAGATATATCAAAGTCATTTGGTAAGTCTCTTTTAGTAAGTATCTCTTTTGTTCTCAGTATAACCATGCGTTCTATGAGATTTTCAAGCTCTCTTATATTTCCCGGCCATTCATGTTTTAACAATAATTCTTTGAGTTCTGATGATAGTTTAATATCTGTTTTAGGTGCAAACTTATGTAAAAAGCCTTCTGCTAAAATCAGAATATCATCCTTGCGTTCTGATAAAGAGGGAAGAGTAATTGGGATGACATTTAAGCGATAATAGAGATCTTCTCGAAACTTACCTTCAGCTACTTTTTCTTTTAAGTTTTGATTGGTAGCAGTAATAAGGCGAATATCTACTTCTTTGCTAATCTCTGAACCAATTGGTTCAATAACTCTTTCCTGAATAGCTCTAAGTAATTTAGCTTGCAGTTCAATCGGGAGTTCTGATATTTCATCTAAGAATAATGTGCTGTTGTGGGCAAGTTCAAATTTACCTTTTTTATCTTGTACCGCTCCGGTGAACGAGCCTTTTTTATGTCCAAAAAGTTCAGACTCAAGCAAGTCAGTAGGAATTGCTGCACAGTTTACTGTTATCATTTCCTGCTCATAGCGATTGCTTTGGGTATGTATCAGTTTTGCCATAACTTCTTTTCCGGTGCCTGAAGCACCATATAACAAGACAGTGGCATCGGATGGAGCAACCTTTTTTATAAGCTCCTGAAGTTCTTTATATGGTTTTGAAATACCGACAATATGAAAGGGTTTGTTTTGTTTGCGAAGTTTCTTTTTTAGTACTCTGTTTTCATCTTCTAAACGTTTTACTTTGAGAGCTTTTTCTATAGTCAGAAAAAGTTGGTCATCATCAAATGGTTTAGAAAGATAATCAAATGCCCCTATTTTAACAGCCAGTACTGCTTGAGAAATATCGGCGTGGGCAGTAATGAGGATAACTTCTAATTCCGGTTGTATTTCTTTAATTTTTTCCAGAAGTTCAATTCCTGACAGTTTAGGCATTTTCATGTCAGAGAGGACTAAATCAAATTTTTCTTTTTTAACTGCTTCTAAAGCCTGTTGACCATTTACAACGGCAGTAACCTCGTAATTTTTTTGCTGCAGTTTATATTGGATTACTCGGCGTAATCCGTTGTCGTCATCAGCTAATAAAATTTTAATCATTTTGTCTTTCCAAAAATAGGGGGATGGATATTTTAAAAGTAGTTCCTACGTCTTTAGCAGATTCAACAGTAATAGTGCCGTTGTGTCCTTCTATAATAGATTTAACAACTGCTAATCCTAAGCCGGAACCTGATTCTTTGGTTGTGTAAAAAGGGTCAAAAATATGCTTGAGATCCGAGGGGAGTATGCCGTAACCATTGTCTTTGAGTGAAAAAATTATGTTATTCTCTTCAATTTCGCCAAAGATATTTATAGAACTGTTAATCGGTGATGCTTGGATAGCGTTTAAAAGAAGATTTAACAGGACTTGATGTATCTTGGCATCATCGCCTTTTATTGTAATCTCCAAGGGAAAAGTGTTCATGATTT
Organism: uncultured candidate division Zixibacteria bacterium; assembly: GCA_913009765.1. The sequence continues at coordinate 3,477 of CAJVYT010000090.1, read as the reverse complement.
CAATCTTGGATGACTTTGCCTGCTCGGTAACTTGTTTTACCGCAACTTGGACAGAGTTGGAAAGATTCATTTTAATGAGTTGAATTGGTTTCGGGCGGGCAAAATTTAGGTATTCTTTTATCGTATTATCAACTCGTATAATTTCTTTTTTAACAATTGCTTCAAATTCCTTTTTGTCAGAGTTGTTTGTTTCCGGGTTACAAAGTATTTCAACCGAGCCTTTAATAGAGGCGAGGGGGTTTTTTATTTCATGTGCCATGGTTGCTGCCATTTGACCCATGAGAGAGAGGCGGTAGGTTCTTTCTAATTGCAGCTGAACATCTTTATTTTTCTCACGCTGAATTAGTACCCGCTCGATAATAGAACCAACGAGAACAGCTAAAGCGTAGTAAAAAATTATTTCTACAATTTCATTGGATATGTTGTGAGTCGATATTGCGATATTATACATATATGGAAGTACAGAAATAGAAATGATTGTTGCGGTGATAACTCCGCCTTTGATTCCAAAGAGTGATGCGGCAACTACAATAGGAATATAACAAAACCGACTATGGACAGCATGAATCCAATGAGCATCACCAAAAATAGGTTCCAAAATCAAACCGTAATGAATTGCTACAGTAAATGCGATAAGTAGTGCTAAGGAAATTATTTTCGTTTTCAAAAATTTGAGTCCTATTCAATTAATTATGTATTGTTATACAAGGTATTAGAGAATATTCTTCGTATTATTTTAAGAGTCAACAATATTCTTTATAAGATATAAAAAAATAATTGCACACAAATCAATAGATAGTTATTAATTTCACAAACTGCTTTAATTGGTTTGTGTTTTTCATGTCTATATGGTATATTAAATCAATTTTTCGGGAAAATATGTATAGGAAAGGATATAAATTATGCTAATAGATGAAAATAAAACAGTTCATACCGATTTATGGAAAATATCTTCTCACGTAGTTGAGCTTGAAGCCTCGATTATTCGTGAGATTTTGAAAATATCATCAAAGCCGGGTGTGATAAATTTGGCGGGGGGATTGCCGGCTCCTGAGTTGTTTCCAATTGAACAATTACAGGATTGTATGGTCGATGTCGTAAAAAAATATGGTCCAACCGCATTTCAATATTCATTATCTATGGGGGTTGTTGAACTTCGTGAGGAAATTGCCAAACGTGCCACAGCACGAGGAACAGCAAGCACAAAAGATAATATCTTAATTACTTCAGGGGCTCAGCAGGCAATAGAGTTAATTGCTCGGGCATTTATTGAGCCCGGTGATTATATCTTGACAGAAAACCCTACTTATTTGGGAGCATTGCAGGCATTTAATTATTATCAGGCAAAATATACTACTGCTGAGATGGATCATGATGGAATGATTATTGGTCAGGTTGAACAGAAAATAAAAAAACATAATCCTAAATTTATTTATACTGTTTCTAATTTTCAAAATCCGACCGGTATTACAATGTCTTTGGAAAGACGAAAACAGTTAGTTGCTCTTGCCACACATTATAATATTCCTATTATAGATGACAACCCATATGGTGATATTCGGTTTGAGGGCGAACATGTACAAACTTTAAAATCTATTGGTGGTGATGAAGTAATCGCACTGCGTACCTTTTCAAAAATTATTTCTCCGGGGATGCGTATTGGCTGGATGAATTCTCCGGTTGACATTTTGACACATTTTGAAAAAGTAAAGCAATGTACTGACCTTCATTCTGGAACATTCAGTCAATATATGATTTATGAGTTTTTATCTAAAGGAATGCTTGAGCCTCATCTTAAGATTGTATGTGCTGACTATAAAAATAAACGGGATGTTATGCTTGATGCGATGAGAAGATATTTCCCTGAAAGTATCACATGGACAGAACCTGAGGGTGGGTTGTTCTTATGGGTAGAGTTACCTAAACATCTTTCTGCAAAAGAACTTCTTCCGAAAGCGATTGATTTAAAAGTTGCCTATGTGTATGGTCAACCATTTTTCCCGAATGGTGAAGGTGAAAATACACTTCGGTTGAACTATTGTAATGCGTCACCTGACAAGATTGAAGATGGAATCAAAAGGCTTGGGATTCTGTTTAAAGAGAATATCTAAGTCATTTTGATAAATAATATTATATAAAGCCCGCTTCGGTGGGCTTTTTTATTGATTTATTATGCTTTATCTGTTTATATGATATAATGAGAAAAATAATATTTACGAAATACCATGCTCTGTTAAATGATTTTTTGATAGTAGAATCAAAAACAAAATTAACAAAAGTATTACTTTCAAAGTTAGCACAATCTATTTGTGACCGTCGTTCGGGGGTAGGTGCTGACGGTATTTTATATCTGACAGACTCAAAAAAAGCTGATAAGAAATTTACAATTGTAAACAGTGACGGAAGTTTTGCTGAAAAATCCGGTAATGGACTCCGTATAGCGGGAATGCATTTATATTTACGGGATAAACGAAAAAAGAAATTTCTGTTTGATACCGGTTATGGACTTGATTTAGTAACTGTTCAGAAAAAAATAAAAAACGGTGTTTTACTGAAAGCTGAATTAGGTTCACCAAATTTTCTCACAAAAGAAGTACCGGTGAAATCAAAACAGAAATATATGATTAATGCACCTTTAAAAATTAACGGACTTAATTTTCCGGTGACCTGTCTATCTGTAGGAAATCCTCATACCGTATTGTTTGTTGATAGTTTTGATTTTGATTGGGAAACATTAGGAGCAGCAATTGAGTTTCATAAAGCATTTCCTGAACGGACAAATGTTGAATTTGTGAAACCTGTCAGTAGAAAAAAGCTATTGGTTGCTGACTGGGAACGAGGTGCCGGTGCTACCGGATCATCCGGTACCGGAGCTGCTGCGGCAGTTGCTGCTGCGGTAACTATGGGAATTGCCGATAGAAATTGTGAAGTACAGTTTTCCAATGGGTCGCTTTATATCTTTTGGAATATCAAAACAGATATTATTGAACTTACTGGTGAAGTACAAAAAGTTGTTTTTGGAGAGTATGAGTTATAATGTTTTCATTTGCCGAGATTAAAAAGTTGAACAGCAAAGGGAATGTTCTTCCATTGTTTAAAAAAATATCTGCCGATTTGGACACTCCTGTCGGTGCCTTTATGAAACTTGCCTTAAAGAAGAAGGATTCCTTTTTGCTGGAATCAATTGAGGGCGGCGAAAAATTAGCCCGCTATTCGTTTGTAGGGTTTGACCCATTTTTGATTGTTGAAGGGTTCAAAGAAAAAGTTATTCTTAAAAAAGGAAAAGCTGTTCAAGAGATTGACGCTGACCCTGATGAGTTTTTAAAAGAGATGTTTTCGTTTTACAAGCCGGTTTTTGTAGATCGGAAGAGCACACGTCTGAACTCCAGTCACACTGATATATCTCGTATGCCGTCTTCTGCTTGAAAAAAAAAAATAATAATAAATAAAAAAAGTAAATTAAAAAATCTTCTTCTT
>CAJVYT010000089.1 GCA_913009765.1 uncultured candidate division Zixibacteria bacterium | reverse complement strand
CACAGGCTAGAGCGTCCCGCACCCAAACAAGTCATGTTGTGGGTGATGAGATAGTCCACTCCTTTTGGAAACAAATGGGTTAAGTGAATCCCTTGGTCGTAGGTTCGAGTCCTACCGGGCCCACCAATTTCTTATAGCTACACATGTTTGTGCACGACACCATAACCGGTCCGCTTACCTCAAAGCGATATTAAAGTTAGTCTGTTGCCATAAGAAATGCCGGTTTTTACCGGTTTTTTTGTTTTTAGGGCAAGAAAGCTTGTCTTTTCCTGTGATGCCGCATTACTGTGACTAACTGAAACAATTATATGGCAAGTGAGCTTAGTAATAGTCGAAATAGACAGACATCTACATATCAACGATATATGGGTGTCCGTTTAATACACTGTTATTCTTCATTCGGACATTAGTAGAATCTAGTTAGGAAAATGAAGATGTCGATTTCCGTTGTAATGTTATCCACTGACACTCTAGAATAACCACACCAATAAACAGAGATTTTTATGACCGAAGACCAAAAACAAAAACTGGAGCAACAGCTTTGGAATATTGCCAATGAGCTGCGCGGCAAAATGGGTGCGGATGAATTTCGTGACTATATTCTCGGCTTCATTTTTTACAAATACCTGTCTGAGAAACAGCATATTTATGCCAACAAGCTGCTGGAAACCGAGACGGTCAAAGACTATGTCGATGTTACCAATGACGAAGATATTGATGCCATCAAGGAAGAGTCGCTGATTAAGCTTGGTTATTTCCTTCGCCCTGATGAGCTGTTTGAGGCTATCACAAAAAAAGGTAACGCGGATGTTGAGGAAAAAAGCAATTTCATCCTCGAAGACTTGCAAAGCATTCTCAATAGGATTGAACAAAGCACCATGGGTACGGAAAGCGAAGATGATTTCAACCATCTTTTTGAAGACCTGGATTTAGACAGCACCAAGCTTGGCCGTAGCGTCGAGGCGCGCAATACGCTCATTGCCAAAGTGCTTTCGCATCTGGGTAAAATCGACTTCGCGCTGGAAGATTCTGACTCTGATGTGCTGGGTGATGCTTACGAATACCTGATTGCTCAGTTTGCATCGGGTGCCGGTAAAAAGGCCGGTGAGTTCTACACCCCGCAGCAGGTATCAAAAATCCTTGCAAAAATCGTTACCCTGGATGCTGATAACAAGCCTAAGTCGCGTATCAAGACGGCCTACGATCCTGCTTGTGGTTCGGGTTCTTTGTTGTTGCGTATTGCTCGCGAAACTGATGTTGGCGAATTCTTTGGCCAAGAGTTGAACCGCACCACCTACAACCTAGCGCGAATGAATATGATTTTGCACGATGTGCATTTCAGCAAGTTTGATATCAAGCAGGAAGACACGCTTGAACATCCGCAACATCTGGACGAGCGTTTTGATGTCGTGGTGGCCAATCCGCCGTTTTCCGCCAAGTGGAAGGGTAAAGATAACCCACTTAATGAAACCGATGATCGTTTTAGCCAGTACGGTGCATTAGCCCCAACAACCAAGGCTGATTTCGCTTTTGTGCAGCATATGATTTACCAGTTGAACGACAGCGGAACTATGGCGGTGGTTTTACCTCACGGCGCGTTGTTCCGGGGCGCAGCCGAGGGAAAAATTCGTGAATACATCATTCAGGAGCAAAACTTTCTTGATGCCGTGATTGGATTGCCCGCTAACCTGTTTTACGGAACCAGCATTCCTGCCTGTATCCTGATATTCAAAAAGTGCCGCGTACATGACGGCAATATCCTTTTTATTGATGCCTCGCAGCATTTCGAGAAAGTTGGCAATCAAAACACGCTTACCAATGAACATGTCGAAAAAATATTTTCGACCTATCAAAAACGTAAAACCATTGATAAGTATTCCCATGCCGCCTCGCTCAAAGAGATTAAAGAAAACGACTACAACCTCAATATCCCACGCTATGTGGATACCTTCGAGGAAGAAGAGCCGGTAGATATTGAAGCTGTTGCTAAAGAACTCAAAGCACTGGAATCTGAAATGCAGGAAACCGATAAAACCATCGCCAGTTTTTGTAAGGAGCTGGGTATATCCAGTCCATTTTAATCCAAAGGATAACCATGACAACAACACAAAAACATCATGTGCCGGTCTTGCGATTTTCTGAGTTTAGTGGGGCGTGGGATCAGAAAACACTTTTAGAATTAAGTAAAAATGGATTTAGTAATGGAGTATTTAACGACCCAAAAAAAGTTGGTTCTGGGTATAAGCTTATTAACGTAAAGAATATGTATGAAGGCAACAAAATTACTTTAGAAAATTTAACATTACTAGAAGTTTCTAAAGAAGAATTTGTGAAAAATAGAGTAAGTTGGGGCGATATTTTATTTACGCGTTCTTCGCTTGTGAAAGAAGGCATAGCTCACTCAAGTGTATTTTTAAGTAAAGATGAATTTACTACTTATGATGGTCATTTAATTAAAATGTCGCCAAATAGAAATTTGGTTGATGCCCAATATCTTGGGTATGCGCTTGTAACCGATTTTGCTAGGAAACAGTTAGTGGCGCGAGGTAAAACTACAACGATGACAACAATTGGCCAGGAGGATATTGCATCAGTTGCAATGATACTGGGCACAACAAAAGAACAACAAAAAATCGCCGCATTCCTCACCACGGTCGATACCAAAATCGAGCAGCTCGGAAAGAAAAAATCCTTATTGGAAAAATACAAAAAAGGCATGATGCAAAAGCTCTTTAGTCAGGTGCTTCGATTTAAAGATGAGAAAGGGGATTATTACCCTGATTGGGAGGAAAAGAGGTTGGGAGAGTTGTATGAAATTACATCAAGTAAAAGAGTTTTTCAAAGTGAATGGAAAGATGAGGGCGTTCCATTTTACCGTGCTAGAGAAATTATCAAATTGGGCAAAAATGGATATGTCGATAATAATTTATTTATATCGCCAGAAATGTTCGAGGAATATGCGGTAAAGTATGGTGCCCCGAAAAAGGATGATTTGCTTGTAACTGGAGTTGGAACAATTGGAAAAGTTTACCAAGTTCCTGAAGGAAATAAGTTCTATTTCAAAGACGGTAATATTGTATGGCTAAAAAGCACAGGGAAAGTAATGAGTTCGTTCGTCAACCAACTATTTAAATCTAGACATATTAAAAAACAGATTTCTGAGGGAGCAGCAATAACCACTGTTGCTACTTACACAATAGATTCCGCGAAAAAGACCAAAATTTATTTACCATGTGCAAGTGAACAACAAAAAATAGCCAATTTTCTCTCCGCTCTCGACCAAAAAATCAACCTCGTCGCCACCGAACTCAAACAAGCCCAAACCTTCAAAAAAGGTTTGCTGCAACAGATGTTTATTTAATATGGATAAACTTCGGCACAAAATTAAAAGTATTAATAAATATAACCTTGAGTATTACAATAGTCTGCTCGATATAGTTGATCGCTATATAGAAGAAAAGCCAGATATTCCGATCGAAACGTGTAAAGCAATAATTGAAGGAATATCGAAGTTGATTTTACATGTTCTGAATCAGGAGCCACTTGGGGCATTAAACACAAAAAATCTGCAAGACCTTTTCAAAGAAGCACTTTGGGCGCTTCAACACAAAGGTGCTGCTTTAGATCAAGACTTTATCCGAAACATCGGGACGGTTGTCCGATGTCTTGGCGAAACTAGAAATAACCATGGCGATATTTCACACGGAAGGGCATCTACGAAAGATCAAATCAATGATGCACATTTTTCGGATATGATAGCTGGACTTACCGAAAATCTTGGGATTTACCTTTTAACAAAGTTTGACGAAATATCTGATGCCCCTGTTAGGTATTCAGATAATGCAGAATTTAACGAATATTTAGAGGAACAGCATCCATTGGACGGACTTGTCCTTTATAGTAAAGCTTTGTTTGAACAAGAACCTGAAACGTATGAAGTGCTGCTTGGGGACTACATCATAGAAAATAACCCAGAAGAATAATGACCACTCAATCCGAACAAACCCTGGAAAACAATCTTATCGCCCAGCTCGAAATCCTGGGCTTTGACAAGGTGCAGATTGATAATGAAGCGGCTTTGTTGGCGAACTTGAAAGAGCAACTGGAAAAACATAATAAGACAAAATTATCCGATGGCGAATTCAAGCAAATATTAAACAAGCTGGCGAAGGGTAACATTTTTGAAAAAGCAAAAATCCTGCGGGATAAAATTGCTTATACAAAAGACACTGGTTCAAAGGCAGGCGATACCGGTTATATTGAACTGATCAATCAAATCCAGTGGTGCAAAAACGAATATCAGGTGACCCATCAAGTTACCATGAAAGGCAAGTACACCAACCGTTATGACGTGACGATTTTGGTTAATGGTCTGCCTTTGGTGCAGATCGAGCTCAAGCGCCGTGGCCTGGAGATGAAAGAGGCGTTTAACCAGACCAACCGTTATCACCGGCATTCATTTGCGGCAGGTTACGGTTTGTTTGGTTATATCCAGTTGTTTGTCATTAGCAACGGGGTCAATACCAAGTATTACGCCAACAATCCGGTCAATAAACGCGATTTCAAACAAACCTTTTTCTGGGCAGATAAAGACAATAAAAAGATCACTCAGCTTAGTGAGTTTGCGGAAGTGTTTTTGGAGAAATGCCAGCTTTCGAAAATGATCACAAAATATGTGGTGCTCAATGAAAGCGAAAGCATGTTGATGGCGCTGCGCCCGTATCAATATTACGCGGTGGAAGCTATTGTTGAGCAGGTGCGCAACACCGTGAAATACGGCTATATCTGGCATACCACAGGTTCCGGTAAAACACTCACTTCTTTCAAGACCGCACAAATTCTCACTCAATCACCCCATGTGCATAAGGTGGTGTTCGTGGTCGATAGAAAAGACCTCGATTTTCAAACGATTAAAGAGTTCAACAGTTTCTCTGAGGGCAGTGTGGATGCCACCAACAACACCAAAAAACTGGTGACGCAGTTTGGCGATGATACGCCTTTGATTGTGACTACCCTGCAAAAACTCAATACTGCGATTAGCAAAAACAAATATCTTGCCAGCATGTCTGGGCTGCAAGACAAGCGCATGGTGTTCATTTTTGATGAATGCCATCGCAGCCAGTTTGGTGATACCCATAACCGCATAAAAGCCTTTTTCCATAATGTGCAAATGTTCGGCTTCACTGGCACACCAATTTTTGCCGAGAATGCCGCCAAGAATGCGCTCGGAAAACGCACGACCAAAGACTTGTTTGGGGAGAGTTTGCATAAGTATGTCATCACCGATGCGATCCGCGATGAAAATGTGTTGAAGTTCTCGGTTGAATATATTCGCACGGTTAAACAGAAAAATGGTGTGGTGGATATTGAAGTTGAGGCCATTGATACTGCCGAGGTGATGGAAGCACCTGAACGGCTCAATAATATCACCGATTACATCATCGCCAACCATAACCGTAAAACCCATGCGCGTGAGTTCACGGCAATTTTTTGTGTTGCAAACATCAAAACCCTGATGGCCTATTATGAATTGCTGAACAAGAAGAAAAAGGCGGGAGAGCATAACCTGAGAGTTGCGACGATTTTTTCATATCAGGCAAACGAAGAAGACAGTGATGCCTCAGGAGATGGGGGCGGGTTTATAGAGGTTGATATACCTGTATCAGGGGTGAAAGATGGCCAGGGTTTTTACCAGGCAGAGAATAAACATAGCCGCGAAAAACTTGATGACTACATCAACGACTATAACGAGATGTATGGCGCCAATTATTCAACTGACAATTTTTACAACTATTACAAGGATATTGGTAAGCGCGTCAAAAACCGTCAGGTGGATATTTTGTTGGTGGTCAATATGTTTTTGACTGGCTTCGATAGCAAGCCACTGAATACGATTTATGTGGATAAGAACCTCAAGTATCACGGTTTGATTCAGGCCTATTCGCGCACTAATCGCACCATGGGGCAAAAGAAATCACAGGGCAACGTGGTTTGTTTCCGTAACCTGAAGCCTGCGACCGATCAGGCAATTGAATTGTTTGCTAACAAGGATGCCATTGAAGATATTATTCTTGCACCGTATGACGATTATATAAAACGATTTGCTGAGGCGTTCACCAAATTACAGGCGATTGCGCCGACGGTTGATAGTGTTAACGAACTTCGCACAGAAGAGGATGAGGCTCAATTTATTCAGGCTTTCCGTGAAATTATCCGACTTAAAAACGTGCTGGAATGTTTTACTGAATTCAGTTTTGACGACCTGCCAATGGACGAACAGCTCTTTGCCGATTACAGGAGCAAATATCTTGATTTGTATGACAAGGTTCGAAGTGAACATGAAAAAGAAAAAGTCTCCATCCTTGACGACATTGATTTTGAGCTTGAACTGATCCGCAGAGATAAAATCAATGTGAGCTACATCATAGCGTTACTTCGTAACCTGCAAGATGCAAAACCTGCTGACCAGGAGAAACAACGCAAAGCAATCTTGAATATTCTCGATACAGAAACGCAACTACGCAGCAAGCGGGAGCTTATAGAGCGGTTTATTGCCAATAACTTCCCTGATATTCCAAAGGGTGGAGATATTAGCGAAGAATTTGAGACCTACTGGACTGAGGAAAAACAAAAAGCCATCAAAGAGCTGAGTGATACCGAAGGTCTGGACCTGGAAGGTCTACAGAAGATCATAGGAGACTATTTGTTCACCGATAAATCACCGATGCGGGACGACGTCATTGGCATCATGAGCAAGCGACCTGCCCTTAAAGAACGCGCTTCAATTTCTGAACGGATTATCAGCAAAATTAAGGTCTTTGTTGAGACCTTTATTGATGGGGTGGACTAACCAGGCAAGCTCAGTCTTTGCTGACCTTCTTTATTGTTAACTTTTGCAGACTTTATTATCACTGCACACCTTCTGCCACTCTATAAGATCTTAATCTCGCCCAAAGAAGAAACTTATAACCAAGTTAAAACATATCAAGGAGCCTAGGAAACAGAGCTAGCCCCCATTATTTTTTATTTTACAAATACACGATAATATATTACTATAGTTATATATATTATTACTATAAGAAATACATGGGTAATGTGGGTCATGCCAACTAGAAACAGATATACGAAAAATATACGGAAAAGTGTAAAAAAGAGAAGGGTGGAGCTTGGCTTGAGCCAAGCTGAAGTGGCAAGCAAGGCAAGTATTACTCAATCTGCGCTTAGTCAAATTGAGAACGGAAATAGGATGCCTTCTTTGATAGTTCTGAAAAAACTATCAAAGGTGCTTAATCAAACAGTTGAAGATATTTTAGGAGAAGCTGCAAATGTTGATGAAGATAGCCAGCACAAGGCATTTTATAAAAAGTATGAAGTTTTGAGTGAATTGTCTACTAAAGATCAAGATGCAATTATATCTATGGCTAAACACTTAGCAAAAAAAAATACATAGAGCTGAAGTAATTCAGGAGAATGTCGTGAGTAATAATACCAATGGAGACAGCACGTTGTGCCCCGCAGAAAGTTTAGAAGGACATACGCTGGACGATGGCTGGGTTGTGTCTAAAAAAATTAAAAAGAACAGCAGTCAAACTGGCGGTTGTTTTTCAGAGGCATATTTAGTTGAAAGAAATGGAAATGAAAAGGCCTTTTTGAAAGCTATGGACTACAGAAAAGCCTTTAATAGCCAAGATCGAGCTAAAAATCTACAGATAATAACTACGGAGATAAATTTTGAGAAAAATTTGTTAGAGCATTGCAAGGGTAGCCGCATGTCGAAAGTGATTAAATCTATTCATTGTGGATCATTACTATTAGACCAAGCTGATCCTTTGTCCGCAGTAGAGTACATCATTTTGGAGCTAGCGGAAGGCGATATCAGAGAATACATGGAGAACATGGAAGAGCTAGATATAGCTTGGACGTTTAGAGTTTTGCATAACGTGGCCATAGGATTAAGACAATTGCATTCTAAATTTATAGCCCATCAGGATATTAAACCCTCGAATGTCTTGGTATTTTCCAGAAATTTATCCAAGGTGTCAGATTTAGGTTGTGCAAGCACTAGGGTTGCACCTGGCCCAAGAGATCATCTAAAAATAGCGGGTGATCCAAATTACGCAGCCATAGAGCATCTGTATGGATTTCATAGCGCAGAATGGGAAATAAAGAGACTTGCTGCGGACTGTTATATGTTTGGTAGCCTAATAACTTTTCTATTTACTACTGTTAGCATGACCACTTTGCTGTTAAGCAAGCTTGGAGAGGAATTTCATCCTCATAAAAGACCAGGTACTTATGAGCAAGTATTGCCATATATAAAACAATCATTTTCTGAGGTTCTGGTAGAGCTTAAGGATTATTTTGAATGCGAAATACCAGAATTTAAAGAAGAACTTCTGCTGATGATAAAACAGTTATGTAACCCTGATCCAAATGAGAGGGGACATCCAGAAAATATAAGCAATAGAGGCTCCTCTTATTCTTTTGAGCGATATATTGCGAAATTGGCTAATTGTGCAAGAAGATCAGAAGCAATGGTTGGCTAATCCAGTGAAAACCTACATAGATCCAGATAGACAGGTAATACCGAGGTGGAGATTGTGTCGGACTACGGCTTCATACAATCAACTTTTACCTATCGATAAAAATACGGCAATCATTCTTGATAATATAGAAACAGAGAAGAGAAAAGCTATAAAGGAATGGGAATCCAATAAAAATGCAGGATTTACTGGTAACTTAGTGAATGTCTTAAGCATAAATAAGGATTTAGAGTTAGCCAAGAAAGTTTATTCTTTTGTAAAAAACGATAGGAATATGCCAGGCTTTCTCAAAAGGTTGTGTAAAGAATTGTCTGGACAAAAAGAAAGCAGTGTTGAGGAAGAGTTTTTTATTAATTCAAATCAGGATATCGGTAATATAATCAAAAAGAAAAGAGCGGAATTGAAACAATACGAGCGTAATCCAATATCATGGATCGATTTAGCATACCTATATACAATTTTAGGAAACAAAAAGAAAGCCATAAGAGCTGCTATAGCAGCATTTCAATTAGCGCCGACTAATCGATTCGTGCTGAGGTCATTTGCAAGACTCCTAATTCATCGTGATGAGGCTGATAGAGCCCACCAAATACTTTCAAGGGCTGAGGTAACTAGACATGACCCTTGGTTATTGTCTGCAGAAATTGCAGTAGCTTCAGCTGCTAATCGAACTTCAAAATTAGTCAAATTAGGAAGAAGTTTTTTAGAAAATGAAAATATTGCTCCTTGGCATTTAACAGAATTAGCAAGTGCGATCGGGACATTGGAGTGCTGCTCAGGAAAAATAAGACAATCAAAAAAATTATTTAGCAAATCACTTATTAATCCCACCGAAAATTCTATAGCCCAGATGCTATGGGTAAGTCGACGTGAGCCAACAATTGTAGTTCCTGGAGACAGCTTTAGTGTTAGAAATACACATGAGGCAAATGCTTGGAGGAATATTATAAAGGAGGATTGGAAGCTGGCATTACAGAAGATAGAATTATGGTTTCTTGATCAGCCATTCTCTAGCAGACCCGCAGTATTAGGGTCATATATTTATTCCGTAGTACTGCAGGACTATGCTAGGGGCATAGAATATTGTAGGAGGGGGTTAAAATGTAACCCAGAAAATGCAACGTTGCTTAATAATTATGTATTTTCTTTGGCCAATTTAAATGATGTGGTAAATGCTCGACATAATTTTTTCTTGATTAATAAGAATATTTTGTCAGATGTTGAAAAAATCATGTGCTCTGCAACAGAAGGTTTATTGCACTATAGAGAAGGAAACATCGAAAAAGGCCGGGAACATTATCAGCACGCCCTAGAGTTATCTAAAAGGAATAAAGATACTAGATACGAGTTTTTAGCCCAAGCATTTCAGGCATTGGAGGAAAGAAAGCTAAACAAAATTAAAGCAAAACCATTAATTCTAAGGGCGATTGATTTGTCGAAAAAAATAAATGATGTTTTTTTAAATTCTTTAACTGATAGACTAAAAAAATTAAAGGTGTAGAGGTAACAACAAACCGGGTCAAGGGGTTTTTCAGGAGGTCAAAGTACCTGATTTAAAGGGAAATTAGGCCGGACAAGATATGGCGTCAACAGCGGCCAAGTTACGGTTACCGGAAAACATAGTTGGTCCGCTCCTTTTAAAAACCCCCTTTTCCTCGCACTTTCTCGCACATAAGGTGCGAAACTTGCCAGGTTGACAGGCGTGACGCAATATCACCATTCTTTCTGACGAGCTTGCTGCTGAAGGATACCGATCTGAATAGTAAAAAATACGCAATTAAACAATAGACAGTATTTTTCTGTTTAATTAAGCGTTAGATTGCAATGAGAAGGGATATTATGAATCGACCTTGCAGACATATTTCTCCAGCTATTGAACCCCTACTGAACACTGGAGCAGCGTTTTCTGATGTAAAACCCGGTAGTGGTGATTATAAGTTTGTACACCATTTGACTAAAGGTGCAACTCCACATTTCGCAAGAGAGCTGGCCAAAACAAGCAACATAGAATACTGGATAAATAACGATTCACATTATGACAAAGATTGTGGATTCTCTTGCTCTAAGTGTGAGCTTGCAGTCTCATGGCTGCAAAAAGATAGTGTGATAAATGCAATCTAATAAATCGCTCGAGGAAATCGCCAACACATACTTGCCAACGAGACGTTATGCGCCAATAAGGAGTTATCCTTGAAGAAAGTCTTATATGTTGATATGGATAATGTGCTTGTTGATTTTCCATCTGGTATATCTCAATTGGATAACTCAATTCAACAAGAATACGATGGGAGGCTTGATGAAGTACCAGGCATATTCTCACTTATGTCGCCAATTCCAATGGCTATTGATGCATTTAAGGAATTATCTGGGTTATTCGACACATATATTTTATCTACCGCGCCATGGGAAAACCCATCTGCCTGGAGCGATAAACTATTATGGGTGAAAAATCACATAGGTAAAACCGCGCATAAAAGATTAATTCTTTCTCATCATAAAAACCTGAATGATGGATCGTACCTAGTTGACGATAGAACCAAAAATGGTGCAGATGCTTTCATGGGAGAGCACATACATTTTGGCACAGAACGTTTCCCAGATTGGCCAACTGTATTAATGTACTTACGAGAAAATGCACAATAAATCACTAAACTGGACGCGCTATAAAGCGCCCGCTTATTAGTTCAAACGTTATGTTTAAAATAATTGGAAACGAGTACCTATGAATCGGAAAAATTTTATCGAGTCTGAGGGAGCTACATGTCGTAACTGGACATGGAGTTGGTCATTTATAAACGAGAAGCAAAAGGTGATCATTTTTGGTGCGTGGGATCTGCACACGGATGGGAATACATCACGAATATTAAGCAAAGACTGGGAGATAAGCCGAAAAGGTAGAAAACAACCTGCATATGAGCAATCTAGGGAACACATTCGCCTGATAGAAGAGGAAGGCTACCAATTAAAGACCTTCCCTATGAAATACTCTGATGCTTATAAAGACGAGGAAGGTGTTGGTCCTGCAAAAATTGAAGGTTTTGAGCCCAAACTGACAGAAAAGTCTTTAAAGAGAGTTGGGAGAGATTGGTATGCATCTGATGATGTGGTGGGCAATCTTCTGCCTGAAGAAATAGATACACCCGAACAGTTTATTGAAGGCGCATCAAAAACAGTATTAGTAAATACCTATGAGAGAAATTCAGATGCCAGGGCTAAATGTATAGAACATTATGGTTATAAATGTTCAGTATGTGGCTTCGACTTTGAAAGTGTTTACGGGTCAATAGGAAAGAATTATATACATGTTCATCATGTAGTGCCTTTGTCAGATATAAAAAAGGAGTATGTATTAGACCCAGTAAAGGACCTTATTCCTGTGTGCCCTAATTGCCACGGAATTATTCATAGGGCTCGTCCCGCATTGACAGTTGGGCAATTAAAAGAACACTTGGCTGATAATGTAACTAGCGCCTAGTATTACGGTTTTGCAAGGGGTCAGAGTACTGAAATCAGGCTGGCCAACTTATGGTGTTGTACACAGGTATTCTAACATTTCAAGTAGTTGCAAGTACTTGAATGGACTCGAACCTACGGTTCGCTTTCTTCGCTTCCCTTTCCATGGTCCGCTCGAAAGTCCAGCCCGATCATCCCTGATCGGGCGTTCGCT
>CAJVYT010000088.1 GCA_913009765.1 uncultured candidate division Zixibacteria bacterium | reverse complement strand
ACCGCCACTTTAAAATATTCATCACCCTTACGCCTTTATCAGGCGTAAAGGACGCACCAAAAGTTGAGTATTGTCGGAGATTCGTCAGAATCGGAGAGTCGATCCGACCTTGATGAATATTTACCCCGCCCACCCAGCAGTCACACTCAGGCGGCTTCATCCCCTATGGGGTCTTCCGCAACGCCTTTTATGTGCCAGCTTCCCCCTTACTTAAAAATAATATATTGATTGCATTCGCACCTGATTTGATATAAAATGCAAAATATGCAAATAGTAAAACGTTTAGAAACATATCGTTTGGAAAACAGAGTATCTCTACAGAAGCTTGCAGATTATTTAGGTGTCTCATTTTCTACAATTAGCCGATGGTTCAGCGGAAAGACTAAACCAAGCAAGGTACAGCAATATCACATAGAGAAGTTTCTCAAGAAAAGGGGTTTATAATATGCAAAATTTAATGAATGATTTAATGAAATTGTTTCAGAAAGACTCTCGGATTTTTGCTAATGGAAAGCTGTTAAAAAATAAGCTTACCGAATTAGCCCTTAAACTTGATCAGTCTCTTATTGAATTGCTTTTGTCAGATAAAAAAGCAAAAGGGCATTTCTTCGTTGACAAGATAGTTAAGAAAGACAAAATTCTCATATTCGATAAGGATAAATTTATTTCTTTCGTGAACAATAAAGAGTTTCTCCCTGATTCTTTTACCAGGTTCAAGAATAAGATTGGCTTAATGACAAATGGCGACTATTTAAAAGAAAAAGGTGATGTTGTCCTTACGTGGGCATATAAGGACTGTGTGCTCGAAGGCGGGCAGGACAAGGAAGATCAAAAGCGGGATGAGATTTTTCATAACGAAACCCTTTCCCCGGATGAGATAGACAGGTTATTCGAGCCGAAGGTCTTAACGAATTTTATGCGATACGACGGTAAAAAAGCTCTCACCGTAACTGGATTTAATGACGATGATAATTTAATTATTAAGGGAAATAATCTCCTTGCCCTGCATTGTTTAAAGCAAAAATATAGAGGACAGGTGAAACTAATTTTTATTGATCCGCCGTACAACACAGAGAATGATAGTTTTAAATATAATGATAAATTTACACATTCGACTTGGTTAACTTTCATGAAAAACCGTCTTGAGATAGCAAAGGAACTTTTATCTTATGATGGTTCAATATATGTCCAACTTGATTATAATGAAGTCCATTACTTTAAGGTTTTAATGGACGAGGTTTTTGGAAGGGAAAGTTTTCAAAGAGAAATTGTATGGGACATTTCAGTATTGTCTGGATTCAAAACCATTGCGAATAATTGGATTAGAGGACACGATACAATATTGTTTTATTCCAAAGATCGTAACAATTTCATTTTCAATAAGCAAAAAATGGCCCATCGAAAAGAATATCTGGACAGGTTCAATAAAACTGATAAAGATGGTCGGAAGTATTTTGATGGTAGAGGAGATAAATTATACTTGGATGAGGTTATAAAGAAAGGCAAGCCAGTGGGTGATGTGTGGTATGACATTATGTCATTTCAACAAATACCGACAGCTAAAGAAAGAGTAGATTTTGATACTCAAAAGCCGGAGGCCTTATTAGAGCGAATTATTCAAGCCTCATCAAATGATGGAGACATTGTTTTAGATTTTTTTGCGGGCAGTGGGACCACGGGCACGGTCGCTCACAAATTAAAAAGGCAATACATATTGGTAGAGCAAATAGAGAAACAAGCTGAGGTATTAAAAAATCGGTTGAAAAAAGTTGTAAAAGGAAAAGATGAAGGTGCCATCGCTAAAAAACGAAAATGGAAGGGTGGCGGTTCTTTCGTTTATGCGGAGCTTAAGGAATGGAACGAACAATACATGACTGATATAGAAGACGCCAACACTACACTCAAACTTTTAAAAATCTATGGGAGGATGAGAAAAGAGTCGTTTTTTAGATATGACATTGATTTGTCTAAATTCGAGGAACAAGAATTTAAGAAATTGACTCTTAAAGAGCAGAAACAAGTATTATGTGAGTGCCTCGATAAAAATCATCTTTACGTTGCTTTGAGTGAGATTAATGACACCATGTACAAGGTTAGTGCAGATGATAAGAAGCTCAATAAGGAATTTCATAAAACAGTTATTTAAATATGGCAAACGGTCAGACATTAGTTGAAAAATTACATTCTGTCTCGCAATTAGGGTTTCTTAAGCAGTATAAAGTATTACCTGAATATATCGTTAATAACCTTAATCAGCGGTTTTCGATCAGGGAATACCAACAGGAAGCCATTGCCCGCCTTATCTACTATTTAACAGACTATCCGGATAAAACTCTTCCTATTCACCTGCTATGTAATATGGCAACTGGTAGCGGCAAAACATTTCTGATGGCGTCAAATATCCTTTATCTCTATAAGCTTGGGTATCGGCATTTTATTTTCTTTGTTAACAGTAGGACTATTATAAAAAAGACAAAGGCGAATTTTCTGGATAAGTCCTCGCCAAAATACCTCTTTGCTGAAAAAGTTGTCTTTAACGATAAAGAAATAAATATTCAGGAAGTCGATAATTTTGAAGGGATTAATCCTGATAATATCAATATCCTATTTACGACCATTCAGGGACTTCATTCACGGATTTGGACTCCGCAAGAAAATGCAATTACGTTGGAAGATTTCAAAAATAAGAAAATCGTTTTTCTTTCGGACGAAGCTCATCATATAAACGCTTTGACAAAGAATTTTGCGAAGATGACGAAAGATGAACGTGAAGAAAGCACAAGCTGGGAAAATACGGTCAATAAGATATTCCAGAGTGAAAGTGAAAATATAATGCTGGAATATACTGCGACCATTGATCTATCAGACAAAGCTATTCGGACAAAATATGAAGATAAGATTGTTTATCAATACACTTTGAAAGAATTTAGAGAGGATAAGTTTTCAAAGGATATTCAAATATTGCAGTCCGACCTCAATATTATGGAAAGGGCCTTGCAGGCGGTTATATTAAGCCAGTATAGGCGTAAAGTTGCCGAAAAATACAAAATACAGCTTAAGCCAGTAATATTGGTTAAATCACAAAGGACAATCGCCCAGTCAGAGGTTGCCGAATACAAATTTAAGGAAATGATAAGAAAACTCAAGGTTAGTGATATAAAGAAAATCGAGAAAAGTAGCAGTAACGGAATTATAAACATGGCGTTTAAATTCTTCAAGAAAAACGGCATAACATATGAGAATTTAGTCAGAGAGATTAAGAGTGATTTCTCAGAGGAAAAGTGTATTGCTGTTAACTCAAAAGCTGATAGCGAAGAAAAACAGATCAAGGTAAATACTCTCGAGTCTGAGCATAATGAAACCCGTGTTATTTTTACCGTGAATATGCTAAACGAAGGATGGGATGTACTTAATTTATATGATATTGTCAGGCTATATGAAACAAGAGACACGAGACACAGCAAAGCTGGAGGTACTACTATTTCAGAAGCTCAACTTATTGGGCGTGGTGCAAGGTATTTCCCTTTTGTTATTAAAGGAGATCAGGACAAATTTAAGCGTAAATATGATGAAGATATAAATAACGAATTAAGGGTTTTAGAAGAACTTCACTACCATAGCCTTAACGATTCTCGCTATATTAATGAAATTAAAGCAGAGCTTGTGAAAAGTGGTATCTCTCCGCCGGATGACCGACGGAAACAAATAACCGTTTCGATTAAAGACCACATTAAGAAAACGATGTTCTGGAAAGACGGTCTTCTTTTCCTCAATGAAAAAAAGGAAAATAGCCGAGAAAAAGTTAAACAAATGTGTGACCTGATTTCGGAGACCATATTTAAACATAAACTGAGAATTGGCAAGACAACCGAAATAAGTGTTTTTGATGAGGCAGCGGAAAACGGCAGTCAATATCAAGATATAATACAACACACTATTAAATTTAATCAGATTGAAAAACACATAAATAGAAAAGCTCTTGATAAAGTTGATTTTTATCGTTTTATCAATCTTCAACGGTATTTTCCATCTCTTAATTCCATTGATGAGTTTTTAACATCGGATGATTATCTCGGTGAGGTTGATGTTGAGATTTATGGTTTAAAAGAGAGGTTAGATAATCTAAACCACCACGATAAATATGAAATCGCTTTAGATGTTTTTAAAGAGTTGGCGAATAAAATTGAATCCAGCACATCGGAATACATCGGAACGAAAGAATTTAAGGGTCATAATATTTGCAAAGTGGTTGAGTCGTCAAGGACAGGCGAGGTTTTAATCGGTGGCGAGGATAAAGAATTTGGTATTGCTATGAGCTACACGAGCAGAGACGACTTGCGTTTACACCTTAAAAATCACGACTGGTACATGTATGATGAGAATTACGGTACATCAGAGGAAAAGTATTTTATACAGTTTGTCCGGCATGCCATAGAAGAAATTAAAAAGAAATGCTCGGATATTTACCTTCTGAGAAATGAACAAGTTTTTAAAATATACCGTTTTTCTGATGGTAAGGCCTTTGCTCCAGATTTTGTATTATTCCTTACTGAAAAGG
Source organism: uncultured candidate division Zixibacteria bacterium (assembly GCA_913009765.1). Next base: position 7,661 of record CAJVYT010000088.1, on the reverse strand, counting down.
ACACGAAGACGTCTTTATCCTTACAACTCTTTGTTGAACCGAAGGGACAGCATTTAATAAAGTCTGATCAGTGGAAAGAAGAATTCCTGAATGAAATAGAGAAGCATTTTAAGATTCATACTTTATTTGAGTCTGCTAAATACAGGCTTATAGGTCTACCTTTCTACAACGAAGCAGTTAAAAAACAAGAATTTACTGCCGCATTTGATAGAGTCATAAAAGCAAGTCTTGCATGGGTGGAAAAGTCGGATTTATTTTTTAGTGATGTCATTCCGAATGCAGATATGCCGAAAAAAGATAAGTATTCAACGCATCTGCCGGTGTTCTCTTTGCAGGCTGTTGCGACGGTATTCAGTGAGGAACAGAAGCCAGAATTGTTGGGTTGGAAAATGATGAATATTGGCAAGAAGCTTGATAAGTATATGTTTATCGCCAAAGTTGTTGGTAGATCAATGGAGCCGACAATTCCAGACGGTAGTTATTGTATATTCCGCTTTGATCAGGGGGGGTCCAGAAATGGCTTAGTTGTACTTGTTGAGTCGCGTCAAGTAGCAGACCCAGAAACAAATCAAAAATTTACAGTAAAAAGATACAAAAGTGAGAAGAAGACACTTGAAGGAGACCAGTGGCGGCATAAAAAAATAATTTTGTCGCCTGATAACAAAAACTTTGATGATATTGTACTTGAAAATGTCAGCGGTGAAGATTTTAAAGTCATAGCAGAGTTTGTTGGGGTGTTGGAATAATAATTTGATAGGATAATAATATGAAGAAGAGAGCAGAGAAAAAGAGAGCAAAAAGAAAGAATACGAAAACGAAACGAGCATCCAAGCGACTTACGGCCGTAGATATACAAAACATGAGAACTTTAGCTGAGATGCTTGGAGAATTGGTTCCTTATTCCGGCAGGGGTAATTTCAATCTACAGAATATCGCAAAGAGATTTAATCTAACGAAATGCTTTCCATCAAAACATCATAACAAGAAAGAAACATTTTCTTTTTTTATTCAAGATGTTCAGAAAAAGCATCCTAGAATGATGAAGAAAGTTATTCGAGAGATTATTCCAAGAGCTATTGAACGAAGACATCAGCAAGGTAATCCAATATTACTTAAAGAAGCCGATGCTTTAAGCGAACAGTTATTTAAAATAGGGATTGATCTTAAAAAAGAAATAAGAGGATTAAGATTTCCCAAAGAAAGACCTAAGGTTGTTCCGCCGCCCTATGATATCCAAGAGATATTGAACAAATTTAAAATGCATCCTATTCTGATGCCGGAATGTCAAAAATTGTTTATGGGTGGGCATATAAATGAGTCGGTTCGTAAAGCATTAGAAAAATATGAGGTTTATGTTCAAAAAAAGTCCGGCGTCATTGCCATTGGAAAAGATTTGATGGCTCAGGTATTCAGTTTGAAAAAGCAAGTTATTAAGCTCAACGCTTTGCGTACTAGCTCCGATCAAAATGAGCAGGAAGGTTTTATGTATATTGCTATGGGCATAATGCAGTGGTGGCGTAATACTCTAAGCCATGGTGATGAGAAGCAAATCTCGCATCACGAAGCGTTAGGGAGATTATTTCTAATAAGTAACCTATTGCATCGTCTGGAAAAATGTATATAAGTGATGAAATTATTAAAGGGGGAGGTATAGTAAATCTATGACACTAGAAAAAAAATTAGCTCAAGAGCTTAAAAACATGCAGATAAAAGATGCTCAAACATGGTTTGAAAAAATAGTCCAAAAAGACCAATATGTGGGCGAACTTTACTCTATAAATTATGAGAATGCGAAAGTACAAATACACGATAACGAGCGAAAAAAAGTAGGGGGGATTCCAAGTTTGAGTTTTCTTATTGCCACACGAGTTGATCCAGATGATGCTGATATTGATTTCAAGACAGAGGATTCTTCATTTATTTTACTCAGAGTAATGGATGCAGCACAATTACCAAATAGTTCAGAAGCAGAAAGAATAAGGGTTGAAACGGCCCAACGAGTTAGTGGAGAGACTGATAGACATTGGGACGGTGAAGGAATAATGGATACGAAAACCCGCGTCTATCTAGGTTATGCAGGGGTACAATGTAGAATCATTGGTACATTTTATCTGGATGTATCAGCTGAAGAACAAAATGGCCAGTTATATTTAAAATTTGGGAGTGACATCTCCAATTTCTATCCGAATAGAGGACTTAAAGTTTATAAGCCAAATGCTAAAGCGCTGGAGCTAATTGTAAATTATACAGACCCGAGTAATAGACAAGAACATATCAAAAAATACGGAACGTCCGAGAACGTGAAACTTGGCTTCATCCGGTACGCATCAACCAATAGGAAATTTCAGAATATAGATGATGTTCCGGTTTATATGTATCCTGCAGACTTACTCTCGCAAAAGTCAGCATTGTTTGGAATGACTAGAACAGGGAAATCAAATACTACCAAAATCATTGCAAAATCTGTTTATGAATTGCGGTACCCTGCTCAGCCAGAGGATAAAGCGTTACAGATTGGTCAAATCATCTTCGACCCAAACGGTGAGTATGCCAATGAGAATGTTCAGGATGCTGATGGAATGAATAATCCTAACGCCTTAAAGAATATCTGGAAAATCCGTGCAGGTAAGAATAAATCAGATGAAGTTGTTACTTATGGCATAACATCTCATCCTAATGACCCTGAACGAAACCGAATGCTTATTAATTTCTATTTGGAGGAAAACTTGCAAATAGGTAAAGAAATTATTGATAACTCATTCAAAAAAGGTGAATCTAAATTTATTGAGAATTTTCAACAAGTTGAGTTTATAGCTCCCGATGCAGTGGATAGAAGTGCAATGACTCGTTACAATAGAAGGGTTCTTGCGTATCGGGCATTATTGGCTAAGGCAGGGTTCCCTGTGCCAGCAGATTTAACTATTACGACAACAGGGCTCTTTAGCAATGAATTAATTAACGGGCGTCCAAGTGCGAGAAATGCAAGTACACGGTTTGATGGAATGTTGAATGTTCAAAGAGATCCGGACAATGCCGATAAATTTGCTGCTGCTGCAAGAGTTTTTCAAACAGCAAGTCCTTCCTTGCATAGTTTGGCAACTGCTTTTGCAACGTTATCTGATTATATGAAGACAGCAGAATACAAAGCATTTGAAAGATGGTACGTTGATGACAGGCCAAACCCTTCTGGTGATAATTGGGCGGATGAAAATTTTGTGAAAATTCTTGAAATGGTTTCGAGAAGCAATGGTCCTAAACAAATTGCTAAGGTAATAGAGAATCATTCTCCTACTAGAAGCTCTGATTATGCGGAAGATATTTATAATGATCTGAAAAATGGGAAATTAGTCATTATTGATCAATCTAGCGGTGAGCCTGAAATAAACCAAGCCACTGCAGAACGGGTTATGTGGCACATATTTCGAGCAAATCAAAAGTTGTTCCGAGAAGGGCAGACGCCAACAGAAATTATAATTTATATTGAGGAAGCGCACAATCTTTTGCCAAGTGGCAGCGATCTTGATTTGAAAGATGTTTGGGTTAGAACTGCAAAAGAGGGGGCAAAGTATTGCCTTGGTATGGTTTATGCTACTCAGGAAGTTAGTAGCATTCAGAAGAATATTTTGAAAAATACAGCTAATTGGTTCATTTCTCATCTTAATAATACTGATGAAACAAGGGAGCTTTGCAAATATTATGATTTTGTTGATTTTGATCTGTCAATAAGGCGTGCGCAAGACAAAGGATTTTTGAGAGTAAAAACATTGAGCAATCCATTTGTAATTCCAGTGCAAGTGGATAAATTTGATGTAACCGTATAATGAGGGTAATGTATGGGATTTGAAAGCGAATTTGCCAGTTATGAGCCTCTCCGTAGAATTCTAGACAGTTCAAAGGTTAAGTCACTGCAGGATAGGCTGAAAATAAGAAAAAAAGATGCGCAAGGAAGCGGGCAAGAAGAATTTAAAAGCAACATCATCAGCAAGGCTGACATGAGGAGCGATTTTATCCCTGATTACGTTATTGCTATTGATGGAAGTTACCAGCCAGCGAAAGCTGAAAATGGATTTCCTGGAGCAGAATTTGGTTATATAACTATTTCTGCTGTTTTGATAGTTGAGAAATCCGTCCGCGAATTTGCCAGGCAGGAATTTATTGATCCGAAGAAGTTTAGAGAGACCGAAAAGGCATCAGCTATTGACACAGTGATTCCCGGTTGTAATGTCATCATTGATAACGAGAAATCGGCTAAAACATCAATGCGCAGAGTGCTGTTTGAGGAGCTTCAAAACACAAGAGCGTTTGAAGAAGGTGAAACTTTATTGGAAACCTTCGAACATCTTTTTCGAATTAAACTTGAAAAGGATAAAGAACTTGGAGATAGAAGAAAACCAAGAAGTCCTATTGATGGAGTTGACCAAGAAATGACTTACGATTTTGGTCAATACGTTTGTCCCCATAGCGGTGAACTATTGTACTCAACAGATGCAATGCGTTTGCACGAGTTAATGAATTCGGGTGGAACAAATGGCGAAATGTATGGTCAAGTAATGCAGATGTTTGAGAAGCTTTGGCTTGTTCACATTTTAAGATCATTTGAGAAAAAGGATTGGTTAAACCTGTTAGATCGAGTTTCTTTTGTACTTGACGGTCCTTTGGCTTGCTTCAGTACCTGGTCTTGGATTAACAAATCTATAATTACGGAATTAGCTCGAATAAATGGACTCCAAAAAAAACAAACGGGAAAAGATCTTTTGATATTCGGTATTGAAAAGTCAGGCACTTTTTATAACCATTTTGAGGAAGTTGATACCAAAGTTGATGGTACAACCGACTGTTTCCCAAATCAGTCGGCATTTCTGCTTTCTGATGGCTACATCAAAAAGAATATTATTTTTTCTGAAAGTGACAAGCTATACGGCCAAGACACTTATTTTGGGAGAAAGCTATTTTATAAAACAAAGATAGGATATAGAATTATCCCTGTTCTTGCGTTTTTCAATGAGCATCAGCAAAATTTAAAAACGGCAAGGTCAGACCAATTTCCTCGATTAGCGGATTTAATGAATATGTTGGATGAGTTAGTCTCTAGTCGATATCCTAATTCAGTTTCACCACTTGTTTCTGCCCATGCAGAAGCAGCAATACCCTTGAATCTTGGTAAACGGATATTTGACGATATCGCTAGAGAAATTAGAGCTAAATCATATAAAGAATGATGATAAAAACAGAAGATATAGTAAAAGGTTTTAAAAGTGCTGAGTCCCGTTGGGCAAGATTTGGGCCTTATTATGCTATGTTTCCTCTCGATTTTGCCTTTGAAGTAGTTGAGAAATATTCCAAAGAAGGTGATTTTATTATTGATCCTTTTGCTGGTAGATGTTCAAGCATTTATGCTGGTGGAGTTCTAGGCAGGCAAAGCCTAGGGATTGAGATCAACCCTGTTGGTTGGCTCTATGGTTCAGTAAAGATGAAACCAGGGGATAAAGAAGCGGTAATAAAACGACTACTGGAAATCTATTCGAAACGGAACTACTATAAGAGAGCCGTTGAACTAATGCATAAATTCTACAGGATGTGTTATTGCGATGAAGTATTAATGTTTCTTCTTGCTGCTCGAAAGCATCTTGACTGGAAAAATAATAATGTTGATGCAACATTAATGTCTATCATTTTAGTTTATCTTCACGGGAAACTTGGCGAAGCTCTTTCCAATCAGCTGAGAATGACTAAAGCAATGGGCATTAACTATTCTGTACATTGGTGGAAAGAACATAAAATGACTAAGCCGCCAATAATTGATCCTTATAAATTTATACTAAAAAAAATTGAATGGCGATATGAAAAAGGCACGCCTAATTTAGCAAAAAGTTATGTAATTTTTGGAGATAGTACAAATGAACTAGAACAAATTGTTCAAATAACAAAAGCGACAGGTATACGGTTCTCATTATTATTTACTTCACCACCATATTGTTCTGTAACAGACTACCATACAGATCAATGGATTCGTCTTTGGCTTCTAGGTGGCTCTGAGAACCCTAAAGCACAACAAGAAAAGTATAAAGGAAGATTTGTTTCTCAAGAAGAGTATTATAACCTCCTTGATGATGTTTTTTATAATTGTGCAACTATAATGGATAAAAAAAGCACCATATATGTACGAACAGATGCTAGAGAGTTTACTTTAAATTCAACTCTTAATATTTTGATTAATCATTTTCCGAATCACAAAGTCAAAATAATTTCTAAACCTTTTCAAAATAGGACGCAAACTGAAATTTGTGGTAACAAAACAAAAAATTCAGGAGAAATGGACATAATTCTAACAAGAGGCAATTAATCACTATCTAATTACATAACGGTAATATTAAAATCAGGGGTTTCCGGGAACAGCATACTTATTCAACCGGATCTTCAAAGCTTCCCATAAATCCCTCATAGCGGTAGAGGGGGTTAACCATTATAATGCGCCGGGTTACCTTGAGGTCTGCAAGTCTGCGGTTGACGTTCATTGTTTGTCTTTTAATTGTTTCATTCCCCTTTTACGCCTCCGCTGATGTCCTTTTTGGCAAATCCTACCATGAAACCGTCCACACCTATTTAAGAGAGGCCGACACTTCAATTACCGTAGCAATGTACTTTATTATTCTGGAGCCGGAGGGGGCGGGCCCGATCAATGAATTGGTTGATGATATTATTGATGCTCACAACCGAGGGGTTCAGGTAAAGGTCGTCTTGGAGGATTCCAAACTTAAAGAAAACCGTCTTGCGTATGAGAAACTGAGGGAGAACAATATAGCTGTATATTTTGATACGCCGGAGCATCTTTTGCATATAAAGGGAGTTGCCATTGATGACAGGTATATATTTTTAGGAAGCGCGAATTGGTCTAAAGCAGCCATTCAAGACAATTACGAAGCTACATATTTTGAAGACTCTCCTCAGGACGCTCTCGCTTTTAAGAAGTATGTTGATAATATTCCTGTTCAGGAAAATGATATATTTCTTCCACAGACAAAAGGCGTATCTATTTCAAAAGATTTCCTTCTCTCTCCTGAATTGGGACGTAAGCTCCTTAAGGCGCAGGCTGACAAGCAGTTCGATCTTTATTGATCTTCCCTTCGGCACGACCACAGGGAATCTAATGTAAGGAATATCTATTATTATATTCGCTCACTTACACTCGCTATCCATTTATTTGTTATGCAGAATTCAGCAGGAGACAGGCAAATCGTATCTCGACATTAACTATGACGCATTAGCTGAGAGGATGGGGTATCACGCACCCCAGCCATTAGGCGAATACCGCAATGAACATGAATATTATTATGAAAGGATTCACCGCTCACTTAAACGCCTCAGCGGTTACGGCCTTATAGATTACAAAAAAGGGAAGGTTACCTTAATGGCTAATATTGTTGTGGGGAAAGGCTCTTCATTGATAACCATCCCTTTTGAATACTGGGAATATGGATATTCAGACAGTTTATCCATGCGGGCAAAGTATATATACCTGATTTGCTTATATGAAGCATCCCGTTCGACAAAATATCCTTTCTGGTTTCGCAGTCAGAAAGATATGGAAGAGCTTTACGGCATAAGCGACAATACCATCTCCTCGGCACTGCTGGAGCTTGAGGAGACGGGGATAATTGAAG
>CAJVYT010000087.1 GCA_913009765.1 uncultured candidate division Zixibacteria bacterium | reverse complement strand
CAATGCCGGCGAAAATCTGCTTAAGCTTTTAGAAAATAGATTTGACTACGCAATTTACACTTTGGGATTAGCAGACTCGCGTGACCAGGCCAGACAGTTGGTCACTCATGCTCATTTTCTTATTAATAATAAAAAAGTCAAAATTCCGTCTTATCAACTGAAAATTGGTGATAAGATTACTATTCGTGAAAAAAGTAAAGGCAATGGCATTCTAAGTCTAAAATTAAAAGAAATAAGTAAAAAGGAATTTCCCAATTGGTTGTCTTTTGATGAAAAAACCCAAACAGGCATTGTGTTTGATTCGCCAGATGTCAAAAATTTAAATCTGGATGATGCGACAACACTCACTATAGAGTTTTATTCAAGGTAATCATTTCAATTTAAAGTTAATTAATCACTTAATAACTTAATAATTAAATTATATGCCATTGATTCCAGTCCCCAAAAAAATTCAATTTAACAAAGAAACTGATTACAAAGGACAATTCGTGATTGAACCTTTATATCCAGGCTACGGCACTACTGTCGGTAATACATTACGCCGTGTTTTGCTTTCATCAATTCCCGGTGCAGCCATTACCTCAATCAAAATCACTGGCGCTGATCATGAATTTGCCCCCCTTGATTATGTTAAGGAAGATATTGTGGATATTTTGCTCAATATAAAACAAGTTAATTTAAGTGTTGCCGGTGAGATTGATGCTGAAACTCCTTTAATTATTAAAATTAACAAAACTGGTGAAGGTAAAGCCAAGGCAGGGGATTTTGAATGTCCTAGTCAAGTTAAAATTGCTAATCCTGATTTAGTCATTGCCACCTTAACTGACAAGGCAGCTAAATTTGAAGCAGAATGTATTGTTGAAAAAGGAATGGGCTATTTGCCGACTGAAAATATGTCTGATAAAAAATTAGACATTGGAAACCTGTCGGTAGATGCAATTTTTACTCCCATTAATCACATCAACGTAGAAAGCGAACATGTGCGCGTAGGCGAAATGACTAATTGGGATAAACTTGTTATCTCTCTTGAAACTAATGGTACTATTACCTGCCAACAAGCTTTTGACCTAGCTGTCCAGATTTTAACTGAACAATTTGCTTCACTCAGCAGTACAGAAAAGGCACAAACAGAGAAAACGCCAGAGGATGAAAAGGATATTACAGAAGAGGCAGAAAAAAATAAAATACAAGAAGAATTAGACAAGCCGACTAAAGAAGAAGATGGGGAAAAGAAAGAAGAAGAGAAAAAGAAGAAAGAAAAGGTAAAAGAAGTAATTTTTTTTTTCAAGCAGAAGACGGCATACGAGATATATCAGTGTGACTGGAGTTCAGACGTGTGCTCTTCCGATCTCATTGTATGAAACACGGTGTGTTAATTCACTAACTACTTTTGGTACACCCTTGTTTCGAGTGGTTGCTCCGATATACCAATCCTGCCAACCATGGTAACCACAAGAAACTATATGGTCCCTGCCCGTGTATGCGCGAGCCAGTCGAATAGTTGCTGAGGTGGCATCAGTACCATTTTTCCCAAATCGTACTTGCTCTGCACAGGGAATTATTTCTACTAATTTATTCGCCAGAACCATCTCTAGTTCAGTTGCCAGGCTGAATGTAATGCCACGGTCCAATTGTGATCTTATGGCATCATCAACATCTTTATCTTTATAACCCAGTACGATTGGTAACAAGCCACATATCAGGTCAACATATTCATTACCATCTACATCCCAGACACGGCCACCTTCTCCTCTTTCAAGATATAAAGGTGATGCGCCCTTTGGAAATTGTAAATAGCTTTTACTAAATGTCTGTGATCCAAGCGGAATAACTGATTCGGATTTCTCCAGCATTTCATTACTTAGTCTGTAACGCTGCTTGTGATCAATCATATGCACGGACTCTCAATTCTAGTCGTACATTTTTGTGATACTGATTTCAAGGCTGACAGGGCCGTTAATAACACTGTGACACCATCAGATGCGGATGATAGATCATGTTCTTTTCCCTGAATTGCACTGGTGAACTGCTTCATTAAAGTTAAATAGGGTGACGTATTGTCGAGATCATGAGTCTCAAATAATATTTCCCATTCTTGTGAATCACTATGGAAAATTTTGACCATACACTGTTCAGGCTGTTTTCCTTCACTTTGCCAGATCAAGGTTCCTTTTGTACCCACAATCTCGCAACCGCGACGTTTAAATTGACGAAGATAGTCCAGGTGGATTTCTGAACGTATCCCATTTTTATGTGTAATAACCATTGATGCATAATCTTCCACATCTATATCCAGCTCACTCAACTTGTCTGCACTCGCTGTAACTTCCACGCCTGGGCCAAACAACCAATACAGGTAATCAATCTCATGCACCGCATCCAGAATAACACCACCTCCCTGATTTCTGTTAGCCGCATATAGTTTGCGATAATCTATCCCGGGTCGCATATTCGGAAGAAAATTTCCATAATGTGCACGCGCAAAAAGTGATTTTCCTATTTCAGAAAGATTTGATTTCAATGCAATAACAGCTGGATGGAAACGCATGTTTGTTACTACATAGATATCCACGCCAAGATTTTCGGACTTGTTAAGCAAATGCTCAATTTTTTCAACACTATGGGAGATTGGCTTTTCGATCAGGAGGGTTGCGCCCCACTCAATGACCTCTGATGCAATATCTACATGTGTGTTATTTGGAGTGGCTATAATAATACCGTCTGGCTTCCAGTTACGAGCCTCCTCCATTGTTGAAAAAAAAGAAATGCCTGCTTCTTCAGCAATATTGTTTGCCTTTTCCTTATCCAGATCAATCACAGCTGCCTCACCTAGTGCTGCAGCATTTAGGGAATGACGGCGTCCTATGGATCCTGCTCCAATAACCAGGATTTTCACCGGTTGTTTAGCTCCGCATAATGCCTGGCCAGTTCATAATCATTGGGTGTATCTATATCTACTGATCTAGAGTGCGGCATATAGTACCCGCGCAGAGTCGGCCCGTAAAAACTTCTGGCCTTGAGGAAAGCCGGTACTGTAACAGCATAGGTACTGCCATTATCTACTCTCAACTCTCCTATTGATTCAGAGCGCGCATTTATTAACTCGGGCCACATAGGCACTAAATTCAAATCACCAACTAACTTCAGTGCTTGATGAGGCGGCACATCATAATCAGTAACGGCGATAGAAAATTCACATTCAACGGGTTCAATTAAACTTATCAATTGACGAATATCTTCAGCAGTTCGTAAAGGTGCTGTCGCGTAAAGGACGCACAAAATATCGTACTGGTTTCCCTTTTCAGCTTCTTTTCCCAGGTAATCTATACATACATCAACAACGGTTGAAGTATCAGTTGCCAGTGAATCATTGCGAATATCTACTTCTGCGCCATATTGCTCTGCCACTGATGCAATTTCCATATCATCAGTCGACACGACTACGCGATCAAAACAATTACTTTGCAGCGCAGCTTCAATGGTATAACTGATTATCGGTTTTCCGAGAAAATCAATTATGTTTTTTCTGGGAAGTCTTTTTGAACCACCCCGGGCTGGAATAAGTGCGATATTTCCCATAGGAAGTATTAAATAGACAAATCCTTTAAAACCAGCTGGTGCCCTGTTTTCAAATCTTGAGTAAAACTGAACTCCAGCAACTCTTCATAGCGGTCTGGTGGTATCCCATATCCAGGGCGTCTGAACTCTACAATGGCATCTTTTAAAAGCTGCCCTTTTTTGACGTCTTGCTTCAGAAAAACACTGCGCCTAATTGCTAAAATGTTTTTCTTTTCTTCATTGGACATAATCCGCCTGTTAGAACCCAGCGCCACTTCCAGCTCCCGGATGGTTTGAATGAAACTCTTCATCTCGACAGGTTCAATAGACATAATATGTTCAACACTTCGCGTCATCCTGTCTTCAGTAATTGTCTTTTCAACAAGATTGGCGCCTAGCGCAATGGCAGCCACATCCATTTCCCAGCCAGGTGTGTGATCTGAGAATGCAACAGGATAGTTAAACATTCTTTTCAGTGTAGGAATGATATTTAAATTAATACTTTCCAGTCTCGCCGGGTATCCCGATGGACACTGGTGAATAATGATATTTTCATTCCCCTCTTCGCACAAAATCTCTACTGCCTTTTCTATCTCTCCCAACGTGGAACTGCCTGTATCTAACTGGACACACATGCCTGTTTTGGCGACGCGTCGTAGTAGAGGTACATGATTTACATCTGCAGAGGCGATTTTGATGGAATGGCACCCAAAACTCTCCAATAGCTCGACCTCATCTTCAAATCCAACCGTTGCAAAAAAGGCCAGTCCTTTCTTATCAGCATAATCTTTTATTTCATGCCATTCAGCCTCATTCAGGCTTCTTCTTTTCAAAATGTCATATAATGGCTCAGATACAGTCTCAACCTCACCAGTGTCCCTGTTCTTGAGAACGCCATAACTAAATAACTGCTTCTTATCTGCAACCAGTCTGTCCGGATCAATAATCTGGAATTTAATTGCATCTGCACCGGCTTCTGTGGCGCAATCTATCAGGCGTTTTGCCGAATCAACACCATTATGAGTCGGCCCAGCTTCGAATGTTACAAAACAAGGTTCGTTATCACCTATTTTCCTCTGACCTATAGTTACTTTATTAATGCTCATTATTTTTCGAAGTTAATTACCAATTTTGGCTAAACCACTTTCTACCCATCTATCACAATATTCTTTTACTTCATCTATGGGTAAACAGTATTTTGTAGATAGTTCCAACAATGTTGTCCTTCCATCCATATGTCTGGGTAAATTAGTCATCAGCATATTCCAGTTTCGACCATCTTCCCTGTTCTTTGGGCCATTTCTATTGGATGGGTCCCATGCCATTTTATAAAGGTTATATTTTGGGTGTGATAAGCAGAATAAGCCTTTTTTTATGAACTTATAACTCACATTCATTTCCATAACCTGGCATATTTGCAATCCTGTATCTACAGTATCCTGAAGCATATCTTCTTTAACAATATCTGGAGTATCTTTATTACTATGGTACTCGGGAAATGGATACCTTGTTAAAGAAATTGATGGGATACTGAAACCTGGTGACTCAAATACTGTTTCATCATTCCCATAAATAGTACGAAACGGACCAGAAATATAATTACCGTATTTACAATCAAATACATGACGTGCCGAGTCATCGACTAGCGCATTACCTGTAAAGCTATACTGGACTTTCAATTCGCTATCATTGCCAACTGCAGCAAGTATTATCGCTGAAATAAATTTGTCGGCCAAATGATTATGTGCATCTAGCCAAAACATTGTTCCTGTTAACTCAGGGCAAATAATTAGTCTGTATGTATAACGGCGATGTTTTATATTCATAAGTCTTTTAATCATTTCAATGCCACATGCACATCCTGAAATATCATCATTTGCCTGGTATGGATGGCAGTTGTGCGCTTGAATAATTATGGTTTCATCACTCTCACCCGGGAGGGTATAGTCCAAAACCCGCATTTTCCTGGGATCTCTCTCTACTCGGATATCTATTTCGTACTCACCCTCTTTTAATGCGTCAAATATTTTTTTTTGTATACAAAAGCCCCATGTATTTTTTGCTGGCCTATAAAATTGCATACAGTTAAAAACAATTGCATCTGGGTCTGAGTCTTTGAAATACAAATGTTCTTTTAATTCGAAAAGAGAGACCTTCCCAGTAAAACCTGTGCATGCCATTATCGTGCCTAGTGGTGAGGAGAGACCATCGTATATTAATTTCCCATCCAGTCTAATTTCTGCCTTTGTGACTTTTTCATTCTCAGGGATAGACCAGCCATTCAGCTCTTCACCATCTTCATACTCATGGACTACAAAATCCAACTCGTGCATGAATTTTTCAATTGCATCATCATTACCGCTTCTGTTTATCCCATATGAAAATGGATAAAGTCTCTCGACAATAGATTTTATAAATTCATTATGGATCATTTCATTAGATTAGTCTTATAATTTACCAGCTATGACTGGTTGATATTTCCTTGCACCATCTAATATGTTTGAGGGCGTATACAATCTTCTGCCTTCTTTAAGAGATTGCAGAATATCTTTTCCATTCTCATCTACAGCCTCTCTTATAACCAATATTCCACACTTCGAAGCAACCCATGCTACGCCGTGACTCTGTCTTACAATCAAACCAGTGCAAAAAGGATGCGTATATCCATCACCCTTTTCAACACTGACATTTTTAATATGTACCCTGTTATTATTGATATAAGTCGAGGCACCCGGATAGGGCTTATCAAAAGCACAACAGAATCGTACTATTTCTTCTGCAGTCCATGACCAATCAATATAGCCCTGGTGTAACGTTAGTAACCTTGGAAAATAGAATCGCCTACCTTCAAAAATATCATAGGGTACCGGCTTGAAAGATTCGCCATTTTTAATGTCATCAATAAATTTTTCAATAAAACTGCATGCTATCTTGTAAGTACCTTCGTAATAATCCTGCGGCACTCTTGCTTCTGCACCTAGAAGAAATTCCTCAAATCTTAGTATATCCCCACGATCGATATTCATCGTGATTTCCTGCATGGCCATACCTACAGTTCTATCACCATTTAATATTTGCCATGTATAATGTGCACCGCCAAGGTATCTTGGAATTGGTATACCATTAAAATTAATCATACCGGCACCGAAGTGCTCAGTAACAGACCGGGGGAATACCCAGGCTGGTCCAAAACACAGCGCTAAAGATGTATTATTTGAAGGTATAGAGTCTGCGATAGAGTTGAACTCGTTAATATCTTCTAATATGTAGTATTTAATGTTTAATTGGGATAACGCTTCTTCTACTGATTTATTACTTAAAGGAAGTATGTTAGTTGCGTGTCTTGGTGCCAAAATGGCTTTTAGATTGTAGCCTGACGATAAAAGTATTTTTGCTGCATGAATAAAGGGCTCACCACTACCAATAAGCGTGATATCAGTTACTGATTGATAATTTTTAATTTCAGACATTCCAGTTCCTTTTAATGTTGATCTCGTACGATACCTACCAGAATTTCATCTTCATATCCTCCATCTGATTTCCAGTAGGATAAAAGCTTCCCTTCTACATGATATCCGGCCTTTTCAAATGCACGGTATGAGCCAATATTGGACGCATATGCGCCTGCACCAATCCTGTTTAAGCCAATAACATTGAAAGCGTATTCTGTTAAACCCCCGATTGCCTCCGTAGCATAGCCCTGACCCCAACAATCCTTTTCACCAATCATGAGTCCTATCACACCTCGTTTGTTTTTTTTATCAATAGGGCCAAGCTTGATATTCCCAATATGTCTTTTACTTTCTGACAAGAAAATACCTAACATAAGATTGTCTTCAGATTCGTTCATGGTGTTTATAAAGTTGACTAGATCCTGCTTGTTTAACGTCAGATGTCTTAATTCAAGAAATCTGTTTATTTCAGAATCATTCACCCATGATTCATAACTTTCGCTAACATCATCTATGGTCAGATTCTTTAAAATGAGACGGTTTGTTGTAATAGGTTTATCTTGCAAAAACATAGCTAATTCCTTTTTCTTTTAGGATTATTCAAGCGCGAATATTACAATTATGACTAACCATGTGGTGCTTTATCTTAACTAAATTTGCATCGGAGAAAACCAACATTGCCCCTACAGCAACGCCATCGACACCATTCTTGTACGCTGATTCAAGGTGATCCAGGGTGCCTGCCCCACCTTCCAGTATGATTGGCACATCAACTGCCTCCCTGATTATTTTAAAAATTTCTAAATCGTAACCCTGTAGTGAACCTTCTCTGTCTACTGACATGATTCTTATTTCACCCGCACCCAGTGAGACAGCCTTTTTTGCCCATTCCAGAGGATCCAGGCCCATCACTATTGTCCCGTTTCTATGGTCGTAGACCATGGCATGCCCATTTCCATTACGACTAATATCTATGCTGACAACTACAGCCTGGCTACCAAAATGATGTGCCAGCCTGGTGATTAATTCAGGATTATCCAGCGCCGTTGTAGTAAGGCACAACTTATCTGCACCAGCCTTCATACACTGTGTTGCATCAGCCAATGATCTGATACCGCCGCCAACACAAAGGGGCATAAAACATTGTTCAGCTACAAGCCGTATAACATCAATATCCGGGCCTCTATTCTCTTTAGAGGCGTCGATATCAAGAAGAATAAGCTCATCAGCACCCTGGTGGTTATGTGCCTTGGCTGTCGTAGCCGGATTACCCGCATCCCGGTAATCTCTATATCGAACTCCCTTGACCAAACGGTTATCTTTTAAAAGCAGACTGGGTATCAATCGCTGATAAAGCATTTATTTTATGGCTTCCAGTCCAAAAAGGCCCGAATTAAATAGTCCCCTGCAACCTGGCTTTTTTCCGGGTGAAACTGGCTAGCAAAAATGTTGCCCAGCATGATTGACGCTACGAGTTCAGTTCCATAATTTACGGTGGCTGCAATTGTTGATTCGTCTTCTGCACGAAAGGTAAATGAATGAGCAAAATAAAATTCTTTTCTTGGACCAATGCGTCGATCAAATTCAGCAGCATTACTACGAAATTGAACCTCATTCCAGCCCATGTGGGGAATTCTAAATTTCTGGCTACTTATTGTGCTGATATGCACCACCTTCCCAGGAATCCAGCCAAGTCCTTTATGTTCACCAAACTCATAAAGGGTATTGCCCAGCATTTGCATTCCCAGGCAAATTCCCATAAAGGGCACGCCCTTTTTTACCACTGCTTCTGTTAGCGCCTCATCAAGATGTCGCTCACGTAAATTCTTCAAGGCATCACCAGCAGCTCCGACACCGGGTAAAATAAGTTTGTCACATCTGAGGATTTCATCTGGTGTAGACACTACCTCCGGATCGGCCCCGGCGTAATCCACCGCGTTCCAGACCGAACCAATATTTCCAGCGCCATAATCTACAATTCCAACATTAGTCGCCATATTTTTCAGTGAGTACTACCAGCTCTTTATTTTAGCTGCAAATTCAGGGAAATCCTCCGGGACATGATCGACTTTTTCTATATCTTTCAGACTGGGGATTACATGAGGTACAACAACATTTTTAGCAACAATATCCATAAACTGCTCCTCATTTATACCAAGAATTTCCAGGAACATATCCAGTGCTGCCGGACGCTTGCCATCATATCGTTTAATGAGTTTTAAGCCCTCTTCTCTTGTCAGGCGATTACCCCGGATATCAATAGAGGCCAAGTGTGCTGTGCGGCCAAAACCACGCTTTAGGAATTTAATATAATCACGTACACCTTGCATATAACATTCAATTTTTTCATATTCATACCCTGGCGGAACGCCTTCTACATCATCACCCTTCCAGCCTAACTCGCTTTTAATAATTTCATATTGTTTTTTTACATCCCATGGAATGTATGTACCCAGGAATACAGACCTCGTGCCTGCTTTACGTAATTCCCTGGATGGCGGATAGGTATAAGGCTTTAGATCCCTCAACTCTACCTTATAGTCTGAGACCGAATTATCCAGCATGCCCAGCATATCTTCTGCATTTATACCAAGATTAATTTTACGATTAAAACGGCGCTCATCGCTCTCCTCCACCTCGTCATAACTGTAGAACGAAGAATACTCCGAACCCGGCTCGCCCCAAAAAAGCAGTGGCACCTTTTTCTCCAGCGAAACCCATAGTGGATAGGCAAAAATACCGGTATGACAATGCCAGCAGAAATCACCGCGACGCACCAATGCCTCGAACATTAATTTTCTTACTACCTGCCAGTTCGGGGTAAAATGAATAACATCGACACCAAGTTTGCGAAAGGTTTTCTGTGCATTCTCCTGCACGACAGGGCGAAGAAAACCATGGTCGAATCTTACAACGAGCGGTTTTAGCTTTAATTGTGTAACGATATACCATAGTGTAAATGTTGAATCTTTACCTCCTGAAAATGGCACAATGCAATCGTAGTCGTACTTGCCCTTAAACTGCGCCACCAGCTTGTTTATGTCCTGCTTTCGTTGTTCCCAATCAATGTTTTCATGTTTGTATTCAATTTGCTCACACACGGAACATTTACCGGCATCATCAAACTTCAATGACTCTGCCGTCACTGGCATTACACAACTTGAGCACAATTTTATATCACTCATGATTCTTCATACCTCTGCTTAATCTCGTAACACAATAAAAATCCATCAATTTCTTTGGTAAACGCAATTGAATAATGGCTCCCAAGTTCTTCACATTAAGCTCTTTTTAATACTGGTACAGATTTTTTTAATCTCGTTATCTGTCAGCCCTACATACATTGGCAAAGAAATTGCCTCCCGGTAGTATGCCTCTGCATTTGGGTACATCCCGTTCCTGAACCCCATGGATTGAAAATAGGGCTGGGTATGAATTGGAATATAATGCACATTCACGCCTATCCCTTGTTCACGAAGGGAATCAAAGATTTGCTGGTGAGTTTTAGAGTTTTTATTTTCTGTAAAACGAATAACATAAAGATGACGCCCCGAATAATTATCATCTGCTCGATACGGTTTTTGAATTGGCAACACATTCAGAAAGTCATCGTATAATTCCGCAAGCCGGTTTCTTTTTTCAACAAACCGGTCTAATTGTTTGAGTTGGCTAATACCCAGCGCCGCCTGAATGTCAGTCATTCGAAAATTAAAGCCAAGCGATATTTGCTGGTAATACCAGGGGCCATCGGGCTCGTGAGTCATTTTTTCAGGATCACGCGTTATCCCATGACTGCGAAGTAACATCATTTTTTCGCAAAATTCACTGCTATTTGTAACAGCCATTCCGCCTTCACCTGTAGTGATAGTTTTCACAGGATGGAAACTATAAACTGTAATATCACTATATTGGCAATTACCAATGGGCTGGTTCTGAAACTTCCCGCCAATAGCATGACATGCATCCTCGATTACATAAAAACCATATTCGTGAGACAGCTTTCGAATACTTTCCATGTCACAGGAAAGTCCACATAAATGAACAGCAACAATTACTTTTGGGAGGCGATTTTCTTTTTGTGCTTTTTCTAATTTATCCTTTAGACCATCAATACTTATATTCCATGTATCTGGATCAATGTCTATAAAGTCAATGCTGGCTCCACAATACAGTCCACAATTGGCTGATGCCACGAAAGATATTGGTGTTGTCCATAACCAGTCTCCCTTTTTCAGCCCCAAAGAAAGACATGCAATATGAAGAGCTGATGTGCCGCTGCTAACGGCAATGGCATGCTTTGCCCCGGTATAATCACAGACCGCTCTTTCAAAGGCAGGAACTACTGGGCCCTGTGTCAGGAAATCTGACTTTAAAACATCAACAACTGCTTGAATGTCTTCATCTGAAATGTGTTGTCGGCCATATGGAATCAATTAAAGTTCCGCCCATTTATCATACTCTTGCAATTCCTTAATGCTAAGAAAGTGATTTTTACCTGAATTATATTCAAATCCCTGCTCAACACGCTTTCCCGTCTCTTCGAGTGCATTAACCGTAAATTCATTGATTCTGTTAGTAAATATAATACTTGGCCCAATAACATAATGATCATCAAATTCAATTGTTAAATGGGAATCATCGGCAGGGCACATAATCTCATGTAGTTTTTCTCCTGGACGGATACCAATAACTTTAGTGCCCATGTCTGGCGCCAATGATGCTGCAAGATCTACAATTCTTGCAGAAGGAATCTTGGGCACAAATATCTCACCGCCCAACATTCGTTCAAAATTCTTTAGCACGAAATCGACGCCCTGTTGCAGGGTAATCCAGAATCGGGTCATTTCCATATGTGTTATTGGTAAACAATCTACACCTTCGTCTATTAGTTTTTTAAAATACGGAACTACTGAGCCCCTTGATCCTACAACATTACCATAACGAACTACCGAAAAACGCGTAGCATGGCCGCCAGCCATATTATTTGCGGCAACAAACAATTTATCTGATGCAAGCTTGGTTGCGCCATACAGATTAATTGGATTGGCTGCCTTGTCTGTAGATAAGGCTATGACTTTCTCAACCTCATTATCCAATGCTGCGTTTATAACATTTTCTGCGCCATGGATATTTGTTTTTATACACTCCATTGGATTATATTCTGCAGCTGGTACCTGCTTTAGAGCAGCGGCATGGATAACATAGTCAACATCCTTCATGGCCCGATTAAGCCGTTCCTGGTCACGTACATCACCAATGAAATAACGCATAC
>CAJVYT010000086.1 GCA_913009765.1 uncultured candidate division Zixibacteria bacterium | reverse complement strand
TACTTAGTTCATTACACTCATGTCAAGTTCATAGATCGAATCTCTGCAATACTCTTTCTTCGACATTATTATATTTTTTTTTTTCAAGCAGAAGACGGCATACGAGATATATCAGTGTGACTGGAGTTCAGACGTGTGCTCTTCCGATCTGCCGCCAAAAGAGCTTTTTGATTCGGATGTAAATCAAAAGTATAATAATAAACTATATTATGTGTACTGGGAATAGTCTGTACAAAATGATTCTCTGATTTTAGAAGCTCTAAACTAATAAATGACATATCAAAAGGATCTGATTCTTTGTTATTATCTTTTACGCTATTTAAAAGAGGCAGGATATTTTTTCCCTCATCAAAGATATATATATTACTTCGGATATAATCTAAATGGCTAAAAGAAGCTTTAATCGCCGTATCTATTTGTTCAGAACAAAAAGCGTAGTCGTTCTCATTACAATTAGGTAATTCTTTAACAATTTGAGAAAATTTTTCTTCAAGTTGAATAGGATTATCCGTATTTATTTTCTCTTTTACAGGATACATAAACAAAAGGGCAAATGCTGCAAACAGAAAAAATACTTGTAAAATTATCAGATTGCTCAATCGAGTAAAAAAAGGCGTTTTTTTCCCTTTAGTAACTTTTGTAGACAAAGATAGCTTCATGTAAAAAGTATCGACAGATTAGTATTCTAATTTATAGGAGATAGTCATTTTAGATAATAATATGGGAGTGGCGGAGGGGGGATGCCCGACGAATCGTCAGGTGGCTGAATAAATCAGCACACACCACTCCCAAATTTATTTCAAAAAACGTTCTTTTTTCTACTCATTCTAAAGCAAGTTGTATACCGAATTGTAATTAGAAGTACAAATAATTTTATTTATAAAAAGATAATATATAAGCTCTTGGATAGCAAGATAATTTCACTACAATTAGAGAGTTTTATTGTCTTGTTTCGATGTGATTATTGCAAATAATTAGATATAAACAGTGGTATAAATTAATAATTATGCATTAGAATGCACTTCATTTTAAGATACTGGGCTATAAGCATTTGAACTTACAGCCCTATGATTTTTAAGCTCTATTAGCGAATTTATCTTCAAGTTCTTCAATATATTTTTCAGCAGCGACAGCAGCAGTGGTACCATCACCGACAGCATTGGTAATTTGTCTAACTAATTGAGATCTGACATCACCACAGGCAAATATCCCTTTAATAGATGTCTCCATCTTGAAATCCGTAATAATATACCCTCCCTGATCTTTACGCATATTTTCACGGGTAACATTTGAGTTAGGTCTAAAACCTAAAAGAGGGAAAACAGCACCAACATCCAAATCAGATTTTTCTCCGGTCTTAACATTTTTGAGCTTTAATGTCCGCACCTGTTTATCATCACCGGTTATTTCTTCAACAACCGTATCATAAATGAATTCAATTTTATCATTATCAAAAGCCCGCTGCTGAATAATTTTAGCAGCCCGTAACTCATCTCTTCTGTGAATAATATACACTTTAGAAGCAAACTTCGTTAAAAATGCTCCCTCTTCAACCGCAGCATCTCCCCCGCCGACAACAGCAATAACTTGCTCTTTAAAAAAAGCACCATCGCAAATAGCACAATAAGAAACACCCTTACCGGAATATTCTTCTTCCCCCGGTACTCCAAGCTTCATCGGTGTTCCCCCTGTTGATAAAATTATAGCCTTTGCTTTGTAGACAGTACCCGAGGCACATTTGGCATAACGGTAATCACCATCGACATATATTTCTTCGACTTCTTCCATAGCAATTTCCAAACCAAAAGATTTGGCATGGTCGGCAAATTTCATAGAAAGTTCAGCACCGCCAATTTTTTCAAACCCTAAGTAATCTTCTACTTCATGAGTATTAGCTATCTGACCGCCCGGCATATACTTTTCCAAACAAACAGTTTTACGATTCGCTCTTGCTGAATACATACCGGCACATAATCCACCCGGACCGGCTCCGACAATGACAACATCAAATTCTTTTACTTCTGACATAGTTACCTCAAATATTTTTGTAATCCGTCTTCCAAACTGACCGGATTGATTGAAAATAATTTTCTCATCTTTGTTATATCGCAGGTTGACCCGTTTTCCATCATAATAATCTGATCTTTTGTGACAGGTGCAGGATTCATTATTTTTCCTAAAACCGACGCTATATTTTTCATTAACATTGTTGGAATAAAAAAGTTCAGTCTTTTTTTGCCTAACTGTTTTTTAAGTATATGTAATATTTCTAAATATTCAAGTGATTCAGGACCGGTTGCTTCAATTATTTCATTTTCAACCGCCTTAATATCGGTCATCATTGTTATTAAATCATCAATATAAAGCGGCTGCATTTTATATCTTCCCGACCCAATCACGGGCAAAAAAGGAGAATACCGTATAATACGTACAAGCATACTAATAAAACCGTCACCTTGTCCATAAAGAACTGATGGTCGAAAAATAAGATAAGGTATTTCAGATTTCAGAACAGCTTGTTCGGCAGAAAATTTGGTTTGATGATATTTTGACTTTGCATCGCAACCTGTACCTAAGGCAGAAAGGTATATTATTTTTTTCACTTTCTGTTTTTTAGCGGCAGTTATAATGTTTTGAGTTCCTACCACAACAGTCTTTGAGAAAGTTTTTGTCTTTGTCTCCGCAATGATACCAACCAAATGATAGAGAACATCAATATTTTGACAAAAGGTATATAGTGACTCTATTTTTTCAACAGACCCGTTAAATATTTCGACAGGTTTATGCCAAATAGAAGTATCTTGTTGAGAATGTGCCAAAACTCTTACTGTATGGTTCTGCTCATGAAGTTTTTTTACAAGATGTGACCCAACAAACCCAAATGCTCCGGTAACACAAATTTTCACCAGTCAATACCTTTTTGGGCTAATATACCTTGTTGGTATGGGTGTTTAATCTCTTTCATTTCTGTAACTAAGTCAGCTTTTTCAATAAGATACTCAGGAGCATTTCGACCGGTTATTACAAGATGCTGTTTTTTAGAGCAGGCATTTATAACTGACAAAACATCTTCTTGACTGATAAGTTTTAAATCGGCGGCAATATTTAACTCGTCTAATATTATCAATTCATACTTTTGTGACTTAATTTTATCAATTGCAAACAGAACCCCTTCTTGGGCAGCTTTTTGATGTTCTGCAAACTCTTTTGTATCATCAATGATTCCAACAAACCCTTCACCAACTAAATGAAGTTCAACATTTGCTTCTAATCGCTTAATTCCTTTTAATTCACCATATTTCCAGCTCCCTTTCACAAATTGGATAATACACACATTCCAATTATACCCTACTGCTCTGACCACCATTCCAAGAGAGGCAGTTGTTTTTCCCTTACCGTTTCCGGTATAAACAATCAGTAAGCCCTTATCAATACTTTTTTTATCTTTGTTCATTACAACCTCACTTCAATGTTAAACTTATACAATATCTTACATTTTTCCTCAGATGTCAATCCTTTCACCTAAAATAAGTTAGCCCGAACTAACAAGGCAAATCTTGTGAAATTTTTAACAAATAAAGTTTGACAATTATATTTCTAAATAGTATCCTTATAAGAAGATAATCCGGGTAGTAATTATGAGATTGATACCCTAAATATTAATTTCAGAGAAAGAAGGCTGCAATGCAGTTTACAAAAGCAGAAGAATATGGAATGCTTGGCGTTTTATTTTTATCAGAAAAAGAAGTAGGTTCAATTACCCCTCTTTCAGAAATAGCTGAGGCAAAAGAAATCCCAGAGAAATTTTTAGCAAAAATATTCCAATCACTTTCAAGAGCGAGTATTGTAAGATCCCATCGAGGCGTTCGTGGAGGTTTTTCCTTATCAAAAGCCCCAAATGAAGTTACCGTAAAAGATGTTTTAGAGTCAATACACGGACCTTATCATTTGGTTAAGTGTACAAATAATCCCGAAGTTTGTAAAAGTTCCGAATTTTGTTCCCTTCGTGAATTACTGTCAATTGCCGAGCATAAACTCATTCAGATTTTTGAAGAGCACACCTTGGCTGAACTTGTTGAGTGGGAAAGAAAAAAGAAACAAGCTATTAGCTGATTATTGATAAGGAGGCATTGTTAATCTTGTTTTAAGTTTACAATCTACCTCAAATTGATTATGTTCGGGCAAATTATGTGTATAAGAGTCAACTAAGGAGAAATTAGTAAATGCCCGTAATGTCAGACAATTGGATTATTAAAATGTCCAAATCAGAAGATATGATTAAACCGTTTTCCGAAAATCAGGTACGGGAAGGAATCAGCTTTGGTGTTTCTTCGTACGGATATGATATAAGTTTATCCGATGAGTTTAAAATATTTGACCCATCATCTGTTGCAGAATTAGACCCTAAAAAAGACTCTTCATCTTATTTTAAAGATTTTAAAGGGAGTTCTGTATTAATTCCGCCAAACTCTTATATCTTAGCACGAACAAAAGAATATTTTAAGATTCCGCGAAATATTTTAACTATCTGCCCCGGCAAATCAACATACGCCCGAAATGGTGTCATCGTAAATGTCACACCCTTTGAACCGGAATGGGAAGGATTTGCCACTATTTCTCTTTCCAATACAACCCCGGTTCCGGTACGGGTATATGCAAATGAAGGAATTGCCCAATTAATTTTTTTAAAAGCAGACGAAGAATGCCTTACATCGTATAAAGATAAAAAAGGAAAATATCAGTCACAAAAGGAAATTACATTATCTAAATCAGATAAATCTGCCGATAAGTAAAAGTAAACGGTAAATTTATTTTTTGAAATACAGGAGCAATACTAATGTTAAAAGATGCTGTTCAAGATAAAGAAACTAATAATTCTGCCGCTGCCAAAGGCAAACGGCGAATGGTTACAATAGACGGAAATTCAGCCGCCGCTCATGTAGCCCATGCGACCAATGAAGTAATCGCAATTTATCCTATCACCCCATCATCAAATATGGGTGAAATTGCTGACGAAAAATCAGCAAAAGGTCAAAAAAATATTTGGGGAGCAATCCCTGATGTTGTCGAACTACAATCAGAAGGTGGTGCCTCCGGTGCAGTACACGGTGCATTAACTGCCGGAGCATTAACAACTACTTTTACTGCCTCACAAGGCTTATTGTTAATGATTCCAAATATGTTTAAAATTGCCGGTGAATTGAATCCGACCGTTTTCCATGTATCAGCCCGTTCGGTGGCAACACATGCCCTATCAATCTTCGGTGATCATTCCGATGTTATGGCAACCCGTTCAACAGGTTTTGGACTACTTGCCTCCGGTTCGGTACAAGAAGTAATGGACATGGCTTTGATTTCTCAAGCGGCATCGCTTGAAAGCCGTATACCGTTTGTACATTTCTTTGATGGCTTCAGAACATCACACGAAGTTCAAAAAGTTGAAGAAATTACGTATGACGATATGCGTAAAATGATTGATGAAGATTTAGTCGCAAATCTAAGAAAACGTGCTCTCTCCCCTGATAATCCAACTATCAAAGGTACATCACAAAACCCTGATGTCTTTTTCCAATCTCGCGAAACAGTAAATGCATTTTATGATGCTGCCCCGAATATTGTTCAAAAACAGATGGATGCTTTTGCTGATATAGTTGGAAGAAAATATAAATTATTTGATTACTTTGGACACCCTGAAGCAGAACATGTAGCTATTATTATGGGGACCGGCATCGAAGTCGTACATGAAACTGTTAATAAGTTAGTTGCTGACGGTGAAAAAGTTGGAATGATTAAAGTCCGTTTATTCCGTCCGTTTTCTACCAAAGCTCTTGCACAAGCACTTCCGGCAACAGTAAAAAGAATCGCTGTTTTAGACAGAACAAAAGAACCCGGTTCTGTTGGTGAACCTTTATATACTGATGTGCAAGCCTCTTTAAACGAAGCACTCGACAACGGTACCGCTCCGTTTAAATCTCATCCGCTTGTGGTTGGTGGAAGATATGGTCTCGGCTCTAAAGAATTTAATCCGCCGATGGCAAAAGGTATCTTTGATAACTTAAAAAAAGACACTCCTAAATCTCACTTTACTGTCGGCATTAATGATGATGTAAATCATACTTCTATAGAGTCTGACTACTCGTTTGATTTAGAAGGTGAAAGCTTCCGCGGCATGTTTTATGGCTTAGGTTCTGACGGTACCGTTGGAGCAAACAAAAACTCTATTAAAATTATTGGCGAAAACACTGAGAATTTCGCTCAGGGATATTTTGTCTATGACTCTAAAAAAGCAGGAGCTGTAACAGTTTCTCATGTCCGTTTTGGGAAAGATCTTATCCAAAAACCTTATCTGATAACTAAAGCTCAATTTGTTGCATGTCATAATTATTCTTTCTTGGAAAAATATGATATGGCAGATAAATTAATAGATGGCGGAACATTTTTACTCAACTCTCCGTATTCTGCTGATAAAGTTTGGGATACGCTTCCAAAAGAAGTTCAAGAACAGCTTATAAATGCAAATGCAAAATTCTATGTGATAGATGCTCTCAAACTTGGCAAAGAATTAGGGCTTGGGACTCGAATTAATATGATAATGCAAACTGCATTTTTCTTAATTTCAGGTATCCTGCCGAAAGAAAAAGCAATTAAAGCTATTAAAGATATGATTATCAAAACATATGGTACCAAAGGTGAAAAAGTTGTAAACATGAACTTTGCCGCTGTTGATGCCGCCGTTAATCATATTGAAGAAGTTACTTATCCAAAAGAAACAACCTCAGATACTCATCGTCCTCCGATTGTTCCTGAATACGCTCCTGAATTTGTACAAAATGTTACTTCTGAAATTATAGCAGGTCGCGGTGATAATCTCCCTGTCTCGGCATTTCCGATAGACGGTACTTATATGACCGGAACAACACAATATGAGAAACGAAATATAGCGACAGAGATTCCGGTATGGAATAAAGATACATGCATTCAATGTAATATTTGTTCAATAGTTTGTCCTCATGCTGCTATCAGACCAAAAGTATTCGACAAACAGTTTATTGAAAATGCTCCAAAAGATTTCTTATATGCTGATGCAAAAACTAAACAATTTGCAGGAATGTTCTACACTTTACAAGTTGCCCCTGAAGATTGTACCGGCTGTATAATTTGCGTCAATGCCTGCCCTGTTGTAGGCAAAGATGATGACGGAAATAAAACAGATGAGCGTGCTATCAACATGCATCCTCAGGCTCCAATCCGTGAAAAGGGTAAGAAAAACTGGGATTATTTTATCAATGAAATACCGGAACCGGACACATCTAAATTTAACATTGAAACTACAAAAGGTTCACAGTTTGTAAAACCACTGTTTGAATTTTCAGGTGCATGTGCCGGTTGTGGTGAAACACCATACATAAAACTGATGACACAACTTTTTGGAGACAGAGCATTATGTGCCAATGCTACCGGTTGTAGTTCTATCTATGGCGGTAACTTGCCTACAACACCATACTGTCAGACTGCGAACGGTCACGGACCTGCATGGTCAAACTCTCTCTTTGAAGATAATGCCGAATTTGGTATGGGAATGCGTTTGACTGCTGACAAACTACAAGATTATGCCTTAATTTTGGTCAAGGAATTAGCTCCCGAAATGTATGATGCCTTTGCAAATGCTGATCAGAGTTCGCAGGAAAATGTTGAGGAACAACGCGAACGCAAATATGCATTGGTTGATAAATTAAAAACTCTCAGACCATCTGACAAAGTAACTGCTCTTATAAATGTTGCTGATTACTTAGTTAAAAAATCTGTCTGGTCAATTGGCGGTGACGGATGGGCGTATGATATTGGTTTCGGCGGACTGGACCATGTCCTCGCAAGTGGTCGTAATATAAACCTGCTTGTCTTAGACACCGAAGTCTATTCAAATACAGGCGGACAAATGTCAAAAGCAACATCTCGAGGTGCAGTAGCAAAATTTGCTGCCGGAGGAAAGCCCGGAGGCAAAAAAGATCTCGGGCATATGATGATGTCTTATGGCTCTGTATATGTAGCCCAGGTTGCTATTGGTGCCAGTAATAACCAAACGGTAAAAGCTATGGTTGAGGCAGAACGGTTTAACGGTCCGTCTCTTATAATCTGTTATTCTCACTGTATTGCTCATGGTATTGATATGTCTTTAGGTAATACTCAAGAAGATAAAGCGGTAAAATCCGGTCATTGGCTGCTTTACCGTTACAATCCTGATTTAATTGAACAGGGGAAAAACCCTCTCCAATTGGATTCCAAAGCACCTTCTATTCCGTTTGAAGAATATGCTTATGCTGAAAACAGGTATCGTTCCTTAATCGGACAAAATCCTGAAAAAGCAAAAGCTCTTATTAAACTGGCACAAATTGACTGTGACCGCCGATGGAATCTTTACTCTCAGTTGGCTAAAATGGAATACTAACCTAAACAGTTATGATACAATAGATAAGGCGAGTTTTTACTCGCCTTTTTTTTTGACTGTTTTTGCAAACTTTTATTCAGAAAATGTCTCTTGAGCCGATATATACTATAAAAGTCTAAATCCCAAAATGAGATGGAGAAATTATGCGTTTTAAGACAATTATTTTATTGGTTATTGCTGTTATTTTTATCTGTTCAGCA
Organism: uncultured candidate division Zixibacteria bacterium; assembly: GCA_913009765.1. The sequence goes on along the minus strand of CAJVYT010000086.1, from coordinate 3,665 downwards.
ATTGTATCTGCTAATGATACAGAAAAAGAATTGACGAACAAGTTCCTACAAAGACTTGAATCTAAACATGCCCAAAAACTAACATGGATTTCTGGGTATTTTTCTGTAAACAGAATTAATCGTGATAATGATTATAATAAATTTGCTAATTTTGAATCGAATAACTTCTCCACCGCTGATTTTTCTTGGTTAGGTGATGCAAAATCTTTTGGTTTGGAAATGGGCGTAATTTTCAAAGAGAAATATGCATGGTCAATCGGCGGTGAATATACAATGAAACTTGGTGAAGAATTATCAGGTTCTTATTTATATAACCCTACCGGTACATTGATAGAAAACCCCTCAAGTCAAATATCTCTCTATGGCTTCCAAACCGGTCTTCAGTATTATATTTATAATGCCCCTACTTTAGAAAAAAAACTCACTTCTCTTGCTATTCGTACAGGGATTTCTGTCGGATACTACCAAGTTAAATGGGATTTATGGTCAGATTATAGCAATCTAAATTTGGCAACATCTGCCCCTACCGGCACAAATACAACATTTCAGGATAATGCCCCATCTTTTGAAATACATCTTGGAGCTGACTACCCAACTAACTTTTTAGGACTTGATTTAGGGCTTGATATGAGCTATTTATACTTGAACTTTAACCAAGTTGCTTGGTATAACTCTCAAGACAATGAAGTTGTTGCTTCTTATAACGGAACATCGGAAGGTCGCGTTGATTTAAATTTATCCGGTATCCGTGGAAAAATTGAATTGAAGCATTTCTTTAATTGGTAATCAATTGAATAAATGGTTGACGCAGGCAAAATTATCTTTATTTTAAGTCGAATGTTAACTAACATCGGAGAAAAAAATTGAAAAAATTTATATCAAGTTACAGCATATTTATTCTGTTTAGTATCTGTCTCTTATTCTCAGGTACAAGCAATGCCCAAGAAGCACTTTCAGCAGAACAGGCAGGAACAATCAATCCGCCAACCGGCAAAATTGCATTTATCCGAAATGGTGATATTTGGCAAATGGATGTAAACGGTCAAAATCAAGATAAAGTCTGTGCCTCCGGTAATGCTGATGGAAGACTCAGCTGGTCACCTGATAATAAAACTATTGTATTTACAAGATCCGGACTTGTCAGTTATCAAAGCCCTGATAATCTTGGAGGAAAACATAAACTCTATGATATTTTTCTCTGCTTCGTTGACTCAGCATATGCCAACAACCGCAACTACTGGTATCGAATTACCAACGATCTTGGTAACCGAGGACCCGAATGGCAAAAAGATGGCAAACGAATTCTCTTTTGGAAAGACATGAATGCAAACAAGATAAATGCTGATGCTCCCAACTATCAACTTTGTACGATGGAACCTGACGGAAGTACAGTTGTGCTTCTACGAAAAGACTGGCAAAATTTAAACTTTAATTATTTAATTGCCCCCACTCGAAATGCAAAAGGGGATATTGCCGCTGTCTATCTTAATAAAAGTCGACAAGTAGGTATGGTCGTTTTACCTGCCGGTCAATATATGCCTGAGATGGATTCACTATTAGAAGTTGCTGAAACTCATAAGGGTATGGTTGCTCCGACTTGGTCACCGGACGGACAATGGATTGCCTATATTAGCAATGACTTAAAAAAAGGCGGATTATATATTGCAACTCCTGACCTCTCGAAAAGTTTTATTGTCTCAACTGCCCCAGTCGGAACATATATGAACACCTTCTCACCTTCATTTTCTCCTGATGGAAAATGGATTACATTTTCTACTACTGACGGTTCTATATGGATTGTCGATATAACAGGAAAAGGTAAACTCCGCCTGACAGGTCCCGGTCCGGACAAAGCACCAGCATGGTCAAAATAATTTTTCATATCTTGTAACAATATCCTATGGATATTGTTACAAGTAAGAAATCGAAGCTGTCTTATCGGCTACTGAAACCGTAAAACGGATTTGTGAGCCGATATTTAGTTTATAAATAACAACCAATTTACACCTGCCTTAAAACCAAATCTACTATACTATATTTATTTGTTGACATTAAACCTCATAGCTCTTTCTTTTTAATATCATAACACAGTATTATTGCTAAAGAATATATTGAATAAAAATATTTGGAGAATCAGCATGGCAGATGAAAACCAATCAGTATCACGAGGAAACTGGGGAACGAATTTCGGTTTTATCTTAGCAGCAACAGGTTCAGCTATCGGACTTGGAAATATTTGGAAATTCCCTTATATCACCGGTGTATATGGCGGAGGAGCATTTGTACTTGTCTATCTGCTTTGTGTTCTTTTAGTAGGTCTTCCATTAATGATTGGCGAACTGATGATTGGACGGCGTACCCAAAAAAATCCGGTTGGTGCTTTTAAAGCATTGCAGCAGAAAAATTCTCTCTGGCAACTTACAGGATGGCTGGGTATTGCCTCCGGATTTCTTATTCTCTCTTTTTATTCAGTTGTAGCAGGATGGGCTCTTGCCTATATTTTCAAATCTATTGTCGGTTTTTCAGGAACAACAGAAATGATTCAAAACGAATTTATAGATTTAGTGACCTCGCCAAAATCTTCTATACTCTGGCATACTATTTTCATGGGACTTACCGTTGCAATCGTCATCGGCGGTGTGAAAAACGGTATCGAACGATGGTCGAAAATCCTCATGCCGATGCTGTTTGCCATATTATTCGGTCTGATGATTTATGGGTTAGCCTTTACCAACGGAGGCATGAAAGCATTATCATTTTTATTTAATCCTGACTTTTCAAAACTTTCTGCCGAAGGTGTCCTGTCTGCTTTAGGACATGCTTTTTTTACTTTGTCACTTGGTATGGGAGCGATGCTTACTTACGGAAGTTATATGAAAAAAGATACAAATATTATGAAAGATGCTATCACTATTTCATTTTTAGATACTTTGATAGCTCTAATGGCAGGAGTTGCTATCTTTTCAATGGTGTTCAATTATAACTTAGAACCGGCAGCAGGTCCCGGACTGATTTTTCAGACACTTCCCGTTCTGTTTGCTCAAACCGGTCCATGGGTTTCGGTTCCATTTTTTATTCTGCTTTCATTTGCCGCTTTGACATCATCCATTTCACTTTTAGAAGTTGTCGTTTCGTATTTTGTAGATGAACGCAAATGGTCTCGTAAAAAAGCAACCCTTAGCTTAGGCTTTCTGATTTATCTTACCGGTCTCCTTTCTGCGGTGGCATCGTGGACTGTTATGTTTCGAGGAAAAGATCAAGGTTGGCTGGATGTCTTCGATTTTGTTACAACCAACTATATGCTTCCAATCGGCGGACTGTTGACCTGCTTGTTTGTGGCATGGGTGATGCCCGATAAAGCAAAAGTTGAAGAATTTGGTTCAAGAGGTATTTTATATAAAGGTTTAATATTCATTCTGAGATTTATTGCTCCAATAATTTTGATTGCGGTATTTTTACACGGACTCAAATGGCTGCCGTTCATGGATTATTAAAGGATGTCATTCCCAACTTGATTGGGAATCCATATAAATTGTAGGGTTGAGGCCTGCCTCAACCTTTCTTTTAGGAACAGGCATGCCCGAACCTCTCAATTTGTACTGACAGGGCATTGCCCTGCCTTAGGGTACAAGGTCAGGTCTCCCCGAAACCTGACTTTTTTTAAT
>CAJVYT010000085.1 GCA_913009765.1 uncultured candidate division Zixibacteria bacterium | reverse complement strand
TGACCTAAGGTCTTCATCCCAGTTGAAGATACGCCAAAACATCAGATGGAAAATAACAAAACCAAAACTGTAGATTCCTCCTGCTTTAATTAGTGCATCCATCGCTTAGTGTCCTTGGCACATAACGACTAGCTAAGGGGCCGCGTGGGTTTCGCGGTCCCGTGCGCAGCACGCACTTGAGCGCCTTGTTAGAAGGCCATTACTTCGGTTCAATTTTGTGTTCATATACATTGAACTGTGCATCTGCTCCATCATTGAGAGTTACATTAATTGCGTATAAGCTTTTTTTACCACTTATTCTTTCTATCCGAATCTTGCCAATATCATAGGACCCATAACTCCCACCACGAGGTGATAAGGGAAACCATCTTAAATCTCCATTTTCGAAGGTAACCTTTATTAATATCTCTTTACCACTTTTATTCCAAAAGCCGAGATGGGCCCGTGGTTTAGGATTACGAAGATCCTCTAACGCTTGAAGCTTCGCATGCCTTAGCTGAATGCCGGTAACGACAAAATAACCACCAACTACTGCAACTATGATAAGAGCAACAATTATTAGTATTTTCGATTTATTCATGGCCTTCTAACAGTAATTATACTTCAATGCTAGACTTTGCCTCGCTCAGTATTTCATTAACGTCCATGTCTGATGTTTCCATTAGGCTCTTAACGATACTATCTAGAACAACAAAACCTGGGTGTATATTATTGCGTGCTTCGCGCAACCTATTTAATGCTGCCTCTCTGCCTTTGACCGTTACCATGCTTTCTAGGTTTTCATTGAAGAACTTGTGAATAATATAGTTCCTTTCATCTAATGTTAACTTGAGAGCATCAATAGCGTTATTGTCGAGATTAATATGTTTTTTATATTCCCCAATAAGCCGCCCCAATGTTTTTTGTGAAAACAAATCCATTGAACCATCAAATTCAGCATCTGTGAACATGGTTGAATGTAACTGTTTTAACATGGTGAGACTAAAGCCAATTGCAAACTCCATTTGTTGAGAACTTTGAACAGTAGCACCAATCTGCTCAAAGATTGGCGTCATTTGTTTTCTTAGTTCCTTATCCATTTTTTACTCATAACGCCTCAATCACCGGCGAGCGTTAGCGAGTCCGAGTGTATTGATTTGTTATGCATCTTTCAGTGTTCTATTCATATGCTCAAGCCTTCTATTCATTACTTCAAACGAAGAATTTATAAGTTTTAGAGAAGGCGGTACTTGTTTAGAGCTTGTTAAATTCGAGTAGATGCCACATAAAGTAATCACTTGACGAGGAATTCCTGAATATTCTTTGTGACAGCGGGAAGCAATAACTTCGACAGTCTCCTCATCCTCATCTTGAAGATTCATCATTACCAAGGCTCTTATATCTCCTAGGCTTTCGAAGCCGCTGATGTCTTGCACCAAATCAAACGCCAAATCATGTCGATCAAATTTTAACTCAACATCCCAATAGCCAATTGAAAATACGAATTGAATTTTTTTAGTTAAAAACACTTCGAAATATCTTGCCAGTATTTGTTCTTGATTCTCTAGACTAAGCAAATTGGCTTCGTCACAAAATACAACTAGATTCCTGACGCCGGACGGCATGAAAACTTCGTTCTGAAGTATCTCCAAATATTCAACAAACTGATGGGGTTGCATCCCGCCTCGTTCGAATTCCCGACTTCTCGCCTGAGATTTGCTTGTAAATAATACTGCTGAAGCTCCAATTTTGTCGTTCCATTCACTGGACTCGCGAATCGATTTAGATAAAAGCCTGTGATATATATCTAACAATATAATTTCAATTTTAGACTGGGTTATTGCGTGAGACTCTCTGTAAGATATTCCTTGCTCCAATTCTAAGAAGGACTTACCAATAATATCCTTCCAAGCGCTAATACACAGTTGGGTCAAAACTCGGACAGGGAATTCATGAAGAGCATTATTGGTATCGTATGACATTAGATGTGCTAGGTGAACATTGACAGATTTAAAGTCATCCAATTTGTCAATCTCATAGGATAACCTGCGCAGCATAAATGTTTTTCCAACACCTTTTTTTCCACGGATCAAGACATTGTTTCTATGTTGGATAAGAGACAACAGACATTGTTGAAGTTCTATTTCTCGATCTAGCCATTGATCGAGTATTTCCTCAGTTGTTAGGTCTTCGGCTGCCAAATTCATTTGGAATATCTACTCATAGGTTTGTATGCATAACGATTAAGCTGTGCGGCGCAAACGAAGCGCAGCGTAGTTTGCGTCCGAACGAGCGCCTTGTTAGGCGCTTTTAATTTATTTTCCCAATTCCTTCGATATAACATATACCTTAACTCCACTCATAGAGCATTCTTCGTTTGATGCTTCATTGCTGGTTATGACCTTAATTATTTTTCCTGATTTTTCGGTAAAGATAATATGATGAATTTGGCGATATAGGTCTTTGCCGATTTTCTCAGAGGCTATTCTTGTTGTTATTGTTTTAGTGAAATCTAGTTTTTGATTATTGGTTATACCTGCGTTTTTAAGATGTACGAATGCCATGCTTGTTGCCCACCTTTCAACCCCGGCGCAATCTGGGTGGTCCGCAAAAACAGAAGACATGGAGGCTAGTAACATTAAGCTTAATATTATTCTGTTCATTTTTTTACGCGCCTAACGTCCAAGCTCAGCGACGGCGATAGCCGTTCGCTGTAGCGCCTTGTTAGCAATTTACTTTCTTATTAATGCAGTCAATTCCTGATGCAATTTACCTGTTTTGAAAAAATTTGTCACAGCAAAATAGTCGAAAAGGAAAAATCTGACTACAGTTACAAAAAGCACCCCTTCATTATGGATTATTTTCAACATCCGCCCTAAACCGTGGAGACGGAATAATTCTACCCTTTTGATTTGTTCAGTGGAGATACTCAAGGTTTCCTTACCTGATATAGTCAAAAGCTTATCAGTTAAGTCCAGTCTCCCACTTTTTGTTTTTGTCTTAATGCTTATTTCATCGCCGCAGTGATAAATGACCTTATAATTCATTTTTCTCTTCTTGCTAACGCTTGGTTAAGTTGCGGAGAGAACGGGCGCATTTTTTGCGTTTTTTGCAAAAAACGCGCGGGTTCTCGGAGTCAACTTGAACCTTTTGTTATGTAAGTATCTATTTTAAAACTCATATTTAAAATATTTTCACCATTTAATATTACTTTTTTTAGTTATATTAAGCATGAAATTTGATAAGACTCTACTAAATGAATTTGTACTATAGCGTATTTCACCAAATTTAAGACCACCATTATTTCTTATTGCTAAATATACGCCTTTAAAATATTTTCTATCATTTGCTATATTTTTATTTCTAATTATATTTATAATTTCATTTATTGATTCTTCATCAAAAAAAGGATCTCTTTCGGATATAATTAAATAGCCTTTTCCATATTTTTGTTTCCATGATTTGTATGATTTCTTACTCAGCTTATCCTCTATACGATTAATAAGCTCACTAGCTATATTTAAATCAGGTTCGATAAATGGTACTTTAGGATCATGGGGTTTATGCTTTTCATCTTTAGCTAATAATGTAATTTCATTTCTTGCCATCACTCTATCACCATATAGATCAGTATGTTCTATCCATGATATTTCTTTACCATCCATAATTATTGCATCAGGGGGATCAGGTTTCTCCGTAATTTCATAGTTAAGATTGTTTTTTTTATTCCACCAAGTTACAAACTGTTGAATTACAGCATTCTCATGTTTATCTTTAATAATCTGTCTATCTTTCATTTTTTAAATACATAACGCTTGGCTAAGTTGCGTAGCAAACGGGCGATTTTTTTGCGTTCTTTGCAAAAAAAGCGCGGGTTTGCGGAGTCAATCTTGAGCCACTTGTTAGCAGTCATGTTACTTTTATGCCTTCATTTTTTGGTAAAGACATACTATGTATTTCATTTCTATATTTTCCCAGCGCTAGAAATATTGTTCTCATTTTCTCGTAATCTAGTTCGATTGTGTCACCAGGATCAAACCATTTGATGATTTTACATCTAGACATATCGGAAGTTGCGATACCGTTTTTGTGAACGATTGAATGTCTAAGATGTTTCATATCACCCCAAAAGTCATTTGCAACATTTGCATTTAGAATCTTACGTGTTTCTTCGGAATTTTGAGAACCTTGTTCAAGAACACCCATTGCTTTCCCTATTTCAATTCGTAGATACTCTTCCCAATAAGCATAAGCAGAAACAACACATTGCTTCCCTAAGAATAAAACATTTTCTCCATTATGTTTTGTTCTTTCTTTAAGATCACCTTGTTTCATTACAGGCGATGTAGATACAGGTGTAAAGTCCTTTTCACATATGTTCTTATACTGGATAGTGCATGTATCCTGAAATTCCTCAGTGGCGTATTCATGCTCACCCAATATATCCTTCATGATTTGTTGGCGGTCAAGTAGCCGCTCATGCAGTATTGAATAGCCAGCAACGCTATCCAGATAAAGTGTGTGCATTGACTCAATGAAACGAGCAAATTCCCAAAACAATTCTAAAAATCTACGATGATCCATGTCAGACCTGCTAACGTTATAGTTAAACGGCAAGCAACCGAGAGCAAAGCGAGCGGTTGTTTGTCCGAGTTGCGCGTCTTTTGCGCAACGGTTTAAACGGCTTGTTATGCATTAACTAAATTATTCTCAATAGCGTATTTTTTACCTTCATCACCTAGAAGAATATCACCATCCTCATCCAGTCTAATGTAACCCAAACTTAGAGCTTCACTAATTAAAATTTCAGTCATAATCCGAGATGCACCTAAAATATGCGCTACTTCGCCCATCCTCGTGTAATCAGCGCCTTGTTCATAATCAGAAATTACCACCTTCATTAATTCAGATAATGGATCACCGCTTTTTTTAGGCTTAGTTACAGCAGTTGAAGAAAATGGATTATTGCCAATTTCTGGTTTTTCAATAATAGGTGAATCGTGAAAGGTTCTTACTAGCTCATCGAAACTATATTCGTATTCTCCGTTAGTAGAGAAGTTAATAAACAATTTTGTTTTTAAAAATGTAGGCACATTATGTGTGCCACGCTGCCTGATTACAGGAATAATTTTATTAGAGTCTATATTAGTTAATAAGTCGGCTGTAACAATCATCTTTTCATAACCAACGCCACCAGTTCCTGAATTGGCTTTTTCTACATATGCATCAGTACAAACCATAATAACAAAATCAGAATTAGACAAGTGTGTTTCCATAAAATGAGGGAGGTCATCACCTGGGCGAAGTTCCCATTGGTCGATTATCGCATCTACTCCTCCGCTTCTTAGACGTATCGCTAAGTCTAGAACCCACTTTTTATGATCTTGGGTATCGTGCGAATATGAGATAAATACTTTTGGGACAGACATACTACAACCTTTTTATTTTATGCATAACGACTAAGCTCAGCTGCCGCCAAGGAGCGCAGCGGATTGGCGGTCAGCTGGAGCGATTTGTTATGCAATATTACCTCGTTAATACAATCTGTGGATTTGTTCTTAGCACACCATTTTCTTTGTCAAGTAAGAACATTGTCTCACTTAACAGCCTATCCCCCTTCCTAGGGCTTTCATCTGTCTGAACAGCAACACGTAACCAGTTAACCGCAAGCCAAACAAACCTCTTTGAAAAATCGGTTTGGTAATCGCTTTTCAGGCGCTCACTTCTGGGTACATGTTCTTTTGCAGATGTAGGGATAGAGTCTATTTTCTTTATGACCCCATCCATAGATACAGAGTAGATTATGGTATTTGGTTTTGCGCCATGTGGCGTGCCCCAGAGGTTATTCCTTAAAGAGTCATCATGGCCCCTCACTGTAATGAAAAATGTATCATCCAGCCACAGTGGAGATAAGGATATACTTGTATTCAATCTGTAATTTTCAGTGATAGTTATTTCGCCTATCTTTTTCCCTGCTCGCACATCTGCGTCGCATGCATAGACTGAGATCCAGTGTCTTATGGTTTTAACATTGCTACCATCCGGGAAAGTATTGATTACTCCTGTTGGCCAACGATATTTTTTATGATAAACCAAAACGGCAAATTCATGTGAGTCAGGTTTTCCCCAGTTATTATATTCAACCAGTCTTGACAATGTTTCCGGAGGCCCATAACTGTATAGGCCAAAACCGGTCGCTAACGTCCAGACCAAGGCGAGAAATATGATCGTTAGAGCAGTATTCGTTTTCATCCTGCCATCATTATCAATCAAGCATAATGCGGCAATACCGCTCATCGCCGCATTCCCCCCGGAGCGAAGCGGAGGGGGGAACGATTTAAATCACTGGTGCCGCCAAGGAGTTTGTTCCCGTAGGGCCGCAGACTTTCTCGGCATCCAGTGGATTTACTGGTTATGTGCCTTTAAATATTGTTGGATATTGTTTACCAAGAAAAGTTAAAACTCCTGATTTTGGGAGCATTTTTTCTACCAGAAATGTATCTAAAAAACCCAAAACAGGACCCGCAACAATACCAACACCTGGCAAAAAACCTGCACCTGTTGTAGACAGCCAACGGATTGCTTTTGACGATTTTCCTGATAATTTAAGGGACAATTTTGCGCTGAGGCTGTTGATTCTCTCTTTTAGCTCTTCAGTTTTCAGGCTATCACTGTCCCATAACCACGAGCGAAATTCGAGACATTCTGGACTTTCTCTAACTTTTAACAAAGTATCAATATTTAGTTTCTTGTCCGCAATGGCTGTACTTAACTCAGGGAAAATAGGCCAAGAAAGAACTTCCTTTAGCCTTTCCTCTTTATCTTCTGGTGAAATGGTAGCACTTATGAATTTCAACTTATCTTCGAAAATAGATAGCTCATTTTCTCTAAAGCCAGTAATAGCTGAAAATGCCCTCATTGTTTCAATGCGTTTGTTTAACCCTCCGATTGCCAGCAAAGCTTTTTCCAGGATTTTGTGAACAGCATCTTCGTCAATGCCAAGAAACTGTGATAAATTTGAATTGACATGGACATCGTTTTCATCATCAACTTCTATTTCGTATGAGAAATTTTCAGAGGGTAAAGACGAAACATTAAGTTGCCTTTTAACACTAGATATAATTGCTTCTTTTATATTTGGAGTGTTGTTTTTGAAATCGTTTATCATCTGATTTAATATGTAACCAGTTGACTCTTTGGGATAATTAACTAGATTATTGGCGATTAATTTTTTAAGCTTTATCGCCTCCTTATGATGAATGTTGCCTATGTTGTGAATTTTTTGCATATTTCTATGCATAATTTTTTTGGAATCAGCATGCATAATAATGTCAAATGAAAACGAATTTAAAGGCAACAAATCTTTAGGTGTTCCGTCTTTCTTTTTACCTCTAAATCCCAAACCAGTCTGACCAGTTTGACCAACTGCGTGAGCTTCGCTATGTATGCGAAGCGCTCCCGATGACAGTATTTCTTTAACCCCTCCATAACCAAAATTTTCAACAAGAATTACAAACTCATCCAAATTGTTAGATTGAAGTATGAAAGTATCAAACAATATCAATCTTAGAATTATTGACGAAATATCAAATTGTGGTTTTTTATTCTCCGTATCTATTACATAGCATGAACCAACATATCTTCTTCTAATGTCCTTGTTCATGGTTACTTATGTTCCTCTGAGATTAATTTTTTCGACACATAATGCGGCGATGAGCGGTGCCCGGAGGGCATCCGTTCTATTGTCTGGTTCTCCCCGCAGCGGAGCGGAGGGGAAGACAATACCGCTCATCGCCGCATTCCCCCCGGAGCGAAGCGGAGGGGGGAACGGTTAGCATCACCAGGACCGAAAGCCGGAGGCTTTTGGAATCTGGTGCATGCCCTGGTTAAGCAGTGCTATAAATAGTCTTTAAGTTTATAACGACGTCCTTGTCTATATGCTTGAGTCCACATATATTTTTTCATTTTATTTTTTTTGATGATTTGCGAGATGCAATCAGCCCATTCCTGATAGTAGACATAATCTTCATGTACTTCATCATAGTGACAATACTGGGGATTTGTGTTAAAAGGATCACCTTCATCTGATGGATCAGGTCTTACTTCAAAAATTACATATAGGCATTTATGGTCATAGTGAGATAAATTAAAGCCCGTCTGTTTTTCTACTATATCTAATATCTTTCTTGCTTTCATACCTCCGAGATTTACAACAGGTTGCTTTACAACTCTGTCTTTAATTATAGTCGTCAATTTTTCATACAATTCTCTATCTTTGCTACTTAAAGAATCCCACTTGACAAATTCAATAGCGAGATCATTTCTATTTGTATTAGATATTTTTGGAACTTGTATAAGTTTTACAGAGTAGGATTGTGAATTAAAAACTGTATCAGGAAGAGATGTCCTATATGTATCAATGAATTTCTTTAAATCAATGAGATCTGCTGAAAGAGCCCTCTTATTGGCTCTAATCTGGTTCTTTTGTCTCAAAGTTGAAAATTGAAGTGAATAAACGATATTTTCATTCAACGCATATTCTTGCCCAAACAACTCTATGAGTAATGTTTCATAATTATACAATAATGCCTGGCATTCACCAAATAATAAAACGTCAAGTTCTGTTTTTTCGATATGTCGATGTTCAATTTTATTCCTTAATTTTATAAAAAGTTTTAAGTTTGCTTTTACTGCTTCACTTAATTTCCCATATTTCGATATGCATGTTTTTAGCTCCCATGCTTTTTTTTCACCATCAATCACTTCATATCTGTTGCTACCTTTCTTTTTATAGAAATATTTTGGCCCAAATCTATGGTTAAAATAGGCATGAAATAATCTGGTCCAAGCAATTATCATCATTGTTATAAAGGCTTGAGTTCGAAAAGCAGTTCTTGGTTTGTTATAAACTTCAACAGCTAAAAGCGCAGAATCAATCGAACTTTTAAGAATACTTTTAGTTTTGCCTTTTCGAAGTTTCATATTCTACAAGCTTAATACCGCTCATCGCCGCATTCCTCCCGGAGCGAAGCGGAGGGGGGAACGCCTGAGTCAGTGATGCAGACCTGTAGGATATTAACATGCTTGAAACCTTTTTAAAAAATAAAAACTATCAAAAACCAAAACGACACCGCTGGTCTGCATTCACTGCACTCTGTTGTTATGTGCACTCATTTAATTGTGTCTATGTCAATATAGTTTTCAGGAATATAAATAGAAGATCTCATATCACTCGTTACACCCATTGAATCATTTATAATAAATTTGCCCTGATAAACTAAATAGTTTGGTTTTAAGTATTTTCGAACTGAGTCCGCATATTCATTTAACGCAACGACTATGTTGACCAATAACGAGAGACATTGCTTTTCCCATTTTTTTGATTTTTCTGCGTATTCGTGATAATCATCACGCCATTGCGCAGTCCACCATTTATCTTCAACCCAGAACCCAGATGTATCTTCTGTTTTGCCTGGTCTCAATTTTCCTTTTTCCAAGAAGGTCTTAATATATTCACTTACTCTCTCACTTAAGTTTTGAATAGCTTGTTCAAGTTCTGGAATTTCTTTAGGCCAAATTGTTTTTTGTACTTTCATCCAGAATGAATCTGCCCCATTAACAAACTCCTCTGACAATAAAAACCTTACAGCATGATCTGAGAACCAATCCCAATAAGATAGCATAAGCGATTCCGTAGCAAGATTAATTAAGTCTGAATAAATTTGAGATGCAATATTCTCTTTTGCATCAGCAAACTTGGTTTCTACCCATACTTCATGATCTGCTTTAATTTGATGAAGTTTTTCAACTGGCCACGTCTTAGGATCCTGATCAATTACTTTATGATGATTACGGCATAGTAGAATAAGGTTGGGATATCTGTCTCTCTCCTCTGGTGTTAATATGCTTTCACCCCTTACTTCTTTTTTTATTTTGGCTACGATATGACAATTTTCACCTATTAAAACATTCTGTGATGGAACCTCATTTGAACCAGCTAAAATTAGTTTTTTTCTGCATTCAGGCATTGAACAGAGGCCACCTGACTTAACCCAAAGTATCTTCTGATCTAATGTAGGAATGGACATTGTATATATGTTTTATATTAATTACACATAATGCGGCGATGAGCGGTGCCCGGAGGGCATCCGTTCTATTGCCTGGTTCTCCCCGCAGCGGAGCGGAGGGGATAACCAGGCAATACCGCTCATCGCCGCATTCCCCCCGGAGCGAAGCGGAGGGGGGAACGTCCTGGCGATCACCTGCGGGCCGCGCAGCGGACCGTCAGGTGCATCGCCGTGTTAGGCGACGACCCTTCACCACGGCCAGTGATACGGCTCAGCCAACTCGAAGTGCTCAACAGCCTCATCAATGATCGCATTCAGTGGATCACCGGTGCCCCGAGTTCCAGCCGCTCTGCACAGCCGTTGAGCCTCTTCGGCAAACTTGGAAAAAACCGCCCCGTCTTTAAGCCATATACCCTGAACCATCTGGGCTGCAACATTGTGAAGGACATCGACCAGCACGCCACTTGGCGGATGGAGGCGGAACACAAATGGAATAGGACCGGGTGTTACATAGACCGCCGCCTCGCGATTCAGTGTCTGGAGCGTTCTCAGTACTTCGATACGTGTCGGATACGTTAAGGTAAACACAGGGGTACATTCATGGACAACACCTGTTTTACACATCCGCCGAATACACGACACCTCGATGCAGAGTATCGCCGTTCCGTCCATCACCGCGCGTCTAACTCGGCGCCCGTACTCCCACAGCCGTTCCGTCACGATGCCGGGGTCATCCGGCACCTCGGTTCGTGAGAAATACAGATCGATACTATCCCTTGGAAACAGGCAGCTTGGCAGAAACGTTGAGCAGAAAACCTCACCCCGCAACAACGGGAGATCAACTAGGAATTCAACGTAGTCATCCTGCGACGAAAAGACACGAATCACTTCCTCGCCTCCGCGGGTTTAGACACGTCTGCAACTGAGTAGGTTGCGAGGATCTTGAGCTGATCGACGCTGATGTGAAGCGATTCGGTCGCCTTGCCGGTACCGCACCACACCTTCTTGAGATTCGCAAGTCGTCGGTCCATGATCACCGGAATGGTCTTCGGTAGACCAAAAGGCGGGATGCTACCAACCTCGAATCCTGTCAACTCCTCAATTTCGACCTGTGTAGCGAAGCGCAACTGCGCCCTCTTCTTCCGCAGCAGACGAGCCAAGGATCCCATGTCAACCTTCCGGTCCGCGGGTATGGCGATCAAGTAGAGTTCCGCGTCGAGACTGTCGTGATCGATCGGACGCTCCGCGTGCGCTGCCAAGAGCACGGATTTTACCATCTCCGAAGGGGAAGCATCTAGGACCTCACGAACATCGTCCATGTTCCTAACCGGCGAATGACTCCGCAGTTCGGGGCGGATGTTGTGCTGGCTCAGAAGCTCCAGAACACGGGCGTACCCAGTAGCCTTCTTTGGGCGAGGAGACTTGCCGCCCTTCTGACAGATCGCTATAATATATGGCCCAGCGGCCAGTTCGGTGTTGGCCGCGAGAACTTGGTCAACACGCGTGCATAGCGCGCGGGCCCGTTCGTGCGAGAAGAGCGTTTGGGGGAACAACGCCGTAAGGGTCGGAAAGGTGAGAATCTCTAGAACGTGGAAATTCCCCTCAAGCCGCCGACGAATCTCCTTTGCGGTGTAGGCGCGTGCCGATATTTCGTACACGCTATCGGCAAACTCCACTCTTAGCCGGTCTTGCCCTTCCACTTGGCGTGCTGCGAGAGCAGGCTTCCACTCGAGAGTCAATGAGTTGACGAGGGCCTCGGAGTTATAGAAGGAGAATATGGCTATGCCTTTGGGTTGAAGAACTCGGCGCACCTCGCGGAATACCGGTGCTGGATTAAAAAGAAAACTCCCCATCCCAAAGCCAGAATTCACGAGCCCAGCACATGCATCATCAAGAGGCAGCGGGTTGTCTTCAACGTCGAGAACCTCAAAGAGTACGTTGCCCGCGCGGCGATGCAGTTTGTTGCGATTGGCAACCCGAATCATCGCTTCCGAAAAATCGTAACCGTATACTTGGCCGAAGTGCCTCGCTAAGACGAATGCGTCCCGACCGGTCCCGCAACCAAGATCGACAGCGGCGGCATTAGACGGAGCCGAATTCGCACATCGCGTTATCGTCTCGAGCTCGAATCGCATATAGCTACCAGTCGCGAAGCTGGACGTTTCGTACACATCATCGTACCTGTCTGCCACGGCGTCTGACAGCCGCTGGTGCTCTTGCTTTCCCTGCTTCCACGTTGTCAAGCTTTCGTCACTCATAGTTCCTGGTCCGTCGATGTTACCGATGTGCGCTCATCGCCGCATTCCCCCCGGTCGAGTAGGCAAGAGGAACCGCCCCTCAAGCCTCTCACAGAACCGTACGTGAAACTCTCGCTTCATACGGCTCTTATCATTCAACCTTGTAAGCATGCTCTATTCCAGTGGGCTAATAG
>CAJVYT010000084.1 GCA_913009765.1 uncultured candidate division Zixibacteria bacterium | reverse complement strand
ATTTGGATATAAAAGTCGGTTTTATTAATCCGGTAAGTCATTCATTTTGTGCTATGTGTAATCGTATCAGACTTACATCCGATGGTCGATTATACGGCTGTCTCTTCTCGGGGGCATCGTTTAATCTCTTTGATTCTCTGCAACAAGGATATGACTATGCCTCAAAAGAAGTTCATCAACTTGTCGCAAATAAAACATACACCGGCTGTTCGCGTAAAACCGGTGATTCTGCTTTTTTCCCTTCATTTATAAATATGGGAGGTTAAAATATGTCAAAACTGACACATACCGACTCAAACGGCAAAGCAACCATGGTTGACATCTCGCACAAACAAGAGACAGTACGTGAAGCGACCGTTTCTGTAAAAGTTATTTTAAACGAAAACACTTTTGAATTGATTCAATCTAATAATCTTAAAAAAGGCGATGTGCTGACAGTAGCCAAGATAGCAGGAATCCAAGCAGCTAAAAAAACTTCAGAGCTTATTCCTCTCTGTCATCAAATTGCTTTAGATACAGTTGATATACAATTTGAATTAGATAAAATAAATTCTATAATAAATATAATAGCAACATCAAAAACATCAGCCCCAACAGGTGTTGAGATGGAAGCATTTTGTGCCGCTTCAATCACCGCAGTAACAATTTACGATATGGTAAAAGCAGTCCAAAAAGATGTTGTCATTTCAGAACTCAAACTTCTACATAAAACAGGAGGTAAATCAGGTGAATTCAAACGGACAGATATATAAAATTTCTATCGCTCCTGAAAAAGGAATGCAGAAAAAAAACATTGACTTTGTAGAACTCCAAAAAGATTTCGGAATTGTCGGTGATGCTCATGCAGGTTCAGGTCGTCAGGTTTCACTTTTGCCATTTGAATCTTTTGAAAAAGTTAAAAATGAAATTGTAGAAATCAACCCCGGTGACTTTGCCGAAAATATTACCACTACCGGAATTGATTTTTCGACTGTTGCAATAGGCAAAAAGATAAAAATTGGCAACACGATAGAGCTTGAAGTTACCCAAATCGGTAAAGAATGTCATCACGGATGTTATATTCGCGAAGCTGTCGGTGACTGTATAATGCCGAGAGAAGGTATTTTTGCCAAAGTTCTGCATGGCGGCAAAATGACTGTTGGTGATAAAATTCAGTGGAGCAACTAATGCCGTATTCTGTTGGGATAATTATAATATCAGATAGGGCATCAAGAGGTGAACGTGAAGACGGCTGCCTTCCTGTTTTCAAGCAAACTCTCGACAGCCGATTTGAGATAGTTGAATCTGTAATAGTAAGTGATGATCCGAAAAACATTGAAACAGCTCTACAGAGATTTATCGCAAAAGGATATAATCTGATATTTACATCAGGCGGTACAGGATGTGCCGCTCGAGACAACACACCCGAAGTAACACAAAAGATAATAGAACGATTTACTCCGGGGGTTGATGAAGCAATCCGTGCATTTTCAACTACAAAATCAACGTATGCAATTTATTCAAGAGCGGTTTCCGGGATTGCTGAGAATTCTTTTATTGTTAATCTCCCCGGTTCTCCTAAGGCAGTCAAAGAAATTGTTGAGTTTTTACTTTCGACAATTGAACACCCTTTGAGATTAATTGCAAACCTCGTGAAAGATTGTCAGAAAGAATTAAACCAATGAAAACCTACGCCGAAGCTGTTGATATAATTTCTCAAACAGTTCAACAATCAAAAACTGTTAAAATCCCGATTGAAAAATCTGCACACTATATTTTATCTCAAGATATCATTTCTACTATCAGCGTCGCCCCTTACAGAAATTCTGCTATGGATGGGTTTGCGGTGGCATATGCAGACATCAAACAAATCCCATTCTCTCTTCCGATACATGCTGTCACCTATGCAGGCGATTCCGACCAATACAGCTACAAACCAAATACTGCAATTAAAATTATGACCGGAGCTCCTGTACCCGAAGGGTACGATACTGTTATACAAGTTGAACACACAACCTTCACAGACAACAAAGTGACTTTTCATAAAGAGATAAAAAAAAATCAGAATGTTCGACTGCCGGGAGAAGATATTAAAGAGGGTGATACAATTCTAAAAGCAGGTGCAAGAATCAATCCTCTATATATAGGAATCCTTGCATCAATCGGTATGACAGAAGTAGAAGTGTATAAAAAACCAAACATACTGGTACTCAGTACTGGCAACGAACTTGTAGAACCGGGGACAACATTACAATTCGGACAGCTCTACAATAGTAACAGCTATACTGTGCGGTCAATGCTGGCACCATTTTGCGACTCTATTACGGTAGATTCTATTGTCTTAGATGAAAGAGAAAACGTTATATCTGCTCTATCTCAAGACTACGATATTATTATCACCAGCGGAGGAGTCTCAGCAGGGGATAAAGATTTTATTCCTGAAATAGCTGAACAATGCGGATGGGTTAAAAAACTTCACAAAGCATCTATCAAACCGGGCAAACCAATATTCTTTGCTAAGCGTGACAATCAATATTTATTCGGTCTCCCCGGCAATCCTCTCTCGACAGCGGTCACCTGTGCCTGTTTTGTTATACCTGCAATAAAAAAAATCATTGGTATCAAAAATTACAGAATCCCGACAACACCCGCCTCGCTTAGTAAAAATTCAATAATAAAAAGTGGACGGACTCTTATTTGGCCCGGGAAAATATTTTCAGAGGATAGTAGCTTGGTGGCATCGTTTGCTAATAAAAAATCATCTGCAGCTCTTTCGGCATTATTACAAACCGATGGGCTTATTTTTCAATATACTTCTAATGACAAACCAACCAAAATCGAAATCACTTATTGGGATGAAATTTTATATATCTGATTTTAGATGAGCCAAATATGCTGAACGATATAAAAACAAACATACATGCCATGCGATTTACTCTCATGGAATTCTCCGGCGGTCTTGGTGATTTGGGAACATTTATTCCTCTTGTTGCAGGTATCTCGATTGTCACAGGAATGGATCTCGGTATTATTTTAATATTTGCGGGTATTTTTAATATACTCACCGGACTGCTTTTTGGACAGCCTATACCAGTACAGCCTATGAAAGCAATCGCAGCAGTTGCTATCGCCGAACAACTGCTCCCGTCAGAAATCGCTGCCGCCGGACTTATCGCAGGCGGGATTGTTTTTGTTTTAGGAAGTTCGGGGCTTATAACAAAAGTTGAACATTTAATTCCCAAACCGATTATTAGAGGTATCCAATTGGGGGTTGGTTTAAAACTCGCACTTAAAGGAATTTCTTTTATTTCTGAAATGCCGATAATAGGATTGAATTCTGTTACAACTGCAATAATTATTGGCATAGGGATTCTCATGCTAAAAAAATTAAAGAAGTTCCCAACAGCTCTTTTGTTGTTCGGAAGCGGACTTGTTATTTTATTTCTTCTTACTCCAGAAACACTTTCTCAAATTCATTTTTCACTTCCTACATTTTCAATAATAATGCCGACTGCCGAGAATTGGCTTACCGGATTCACCCGCGGTGCATTACCGCAAATTCCACTTACTTTGTTAAATTCTGTTTTTGCCGTTTGTATACTTTCCGGTGATTTATTTCCGGGCAGACAAATTTCTACCGGTAGAATGGCAACCTCGGTCGGGCTGATGAATCTAATCGGCTGCGGCTTTGGAGGACTTCCTATGTGTCATGGATCCGGCGGACTTGCCGGGCAGTATCATTTTGGTGCCAGAACCGGTGGTTCTGTTGTTATATTAGGAGTCATCAAACTTTTTATTGGGCTTTTCTTAGGTGTATCGGCTATGCAGCTTATACAAATCTATCCTCTTTCAATATTGGGTATCATGTTAATCTTTGCGGGATACGAACTTGCTCGTCCGGCACGAGACCAAAAACAGGTAGTAGGAATTCTTATCACTATCTCAACAGCATTAGGGATTATCTATTTGAATACTCTCTATGGGTTTCTCATAGGTCTGTTTGTATATTTTATTGCGAAGCTATTTCAACCAAATAAAAAATTGAATCATCAACCATCTTGACATATATTGTATTCAAATGAAATACCTGCCTGTTACAAAAGATGAATTAGATACCCTCAAATGGGACAGCCTTGATATTATTATCGTATCAGGTGACAGCTATATTGACTCCCCCTACAATGGTACCGCCCTCATCGGACGATACCTTGCAAAAAATGGGTTCCGAGTTGGTATAATTCCCCAACCAGATATTCATTCAGATATTGATATCACCCGATTAGGTGAACCGAAACTTTTTTGGGGAGTCAGCGGAGGTACGGTTGACTCAATGGTGGCAAACTATACCGCATCAAAGAAAAAAAGAAGATCGGATGATTTCACTCCGGGAGGTATCAATAACAAAAGACCCGATAGAGCAGTCATTGTATACAGCAATCTTATTCGTAAGTATTTCAAAAACACAAAACCGATTGTCTTAGGGGGTATTGAGGCAAGTTTGCGAAGAGTTGCCCACTATGATTTCTGGTCAAACAAAATTCGCAAATCAATACTCTTTGATGCCAAAGCAGATATACTTGTATACGGTATGGGTGAAAAAACAATTCTGCAGGTAGCACATGCTTTTAAACAGAAAAAAAACTGGCACACAATAAACGGTCTGTGCTATATATCAAATGATATTCCCGAAAATTACAAAGAATTACCATCTTTTGAAGAAGTACAAAAATCCAAAGCAAAGTTTACAAAAATGTTTCATCAATTTTATAAGAACAACGACCCAATCATCGCCTTTGGTCTTGCTCAAAAAACAGATACCCGCTATTTGATTCAAAATAAACCGGCAGACCATCTTTCTCAAAAAGAATTAGATAATATATATGACATGGATTTTGCTTTAGATGCTCATCCTTCTCACTTACCGCATGGCAAAATAAAGGCACTTGACACGATAAAATTTTCTCTCACAACTCATCGAGGATGTTACGGCGAATGTAATTTTTGTGCCATAGCAGTACACCAAGGGCAAACCGTTAATTGGCGTTCGGAAAAATCTATCTTAAAAGAAGCTAAAAAATTTACAAAGCATAAATCATTTAAAGGAATCATTAGCGATGCCGGCGGACCAACTGCTAATATGTACGGTTTTGAATGTACAAAAAAAATTCAAAAAGGATGCTGTGATAATAAAAGATGTATCTCCCCTACTATTTGCCGTCTGATGAAACCTGACCATTCACATCAGATAAATCTCTTAAACAAAATTCAAAACATCAATGGTGTTAAAAAAGTATTTATCGCCTCCGGGATTCGTTATGATATGATTGTAAGCGACAAAAAACATGGTCAAAAATATGTCAACAGCTTAGTGCAAAAACATACTTCGGGACAACTCAAGGTAGCTCCTGAGCATACAGATAATTTCGTATTAAAACTAATGGGTAAACCGGATGTATCAACATTAAAACAATTCCATAAAATGTTTGAAAATGCGGTTTCTCACTCTGATAAAAAACAATTCCTGACCTATTACTTAATTGCTGCTCATCCCGGGTGTACCGATAATGAGATGAAAAGTCTTAAAGAATTTACATCCAAAAGTCTTAAAATAAATCCGGAACAAGTTCAGATTTTCACTCCCCTTCCCTCGACATATTCTGCCTTAATGTATTACACCGAAAAAGATCCATTCACAGGCTCAGACATATTTGTTGAAAAAGACACAAATAAAAAGATAAAACAAAAAGATATTCTCACTCAAAAAAGCAGATACAAAAAAAACAGATAAAAATAGTTACAAACATCATTAATATACACTTATAAGTAGAAAACTTTTTTAGTCATATACTAAACGTGTTTTTTCATCTGTTATAGTTTTTTGAATAATATCTTTCCACTTTGAATTATCCCATGTCTTTAGTTGTTTTTGAAGCACAAAATATTTTTGAGGAATAGGATGAGTCCCATAAACGACTTCAAGATTATATTTTAATTCAATGAAATCATGAAAATCCTCAATATAAGGACAAGGCGGATAGCCAACGATAAGACCGGTTGCAAATGTATAATTTGTGCTCCGTTTCCTTTCATTTCGTCTATTGTGTATTCAATATTTCCACCGGGGCAGCCGTCACAAAAAGTGTATCCAACAAGTTCAACTTCTTTATTTTTATATCTGCTAAAAGCACCTTCTCTTAAGTGCAAAGCTCTAAAACATTTTCCTCCTGCACACCTGCGGTAACGATCACAGATAATTATGCCAATTTTTATTTTTTCATCCATACCAACCTCGTATTTATGTAGTTTTAGTAGAAAAAACTAAATCATACACTATGAAACATTCCATTCTTTATTTTTTCAATTGCTTCCTCAATTGTCCCACTGGAAATAACGGCAGCTTTTACATCGGCAGATTTAAAAACCTGCAGAGCTTTAGGACCAAAATTTTGAGAGACAATACACTCAGCATTTTTTTCAACAATAGTTTCAGCGGTCTTTACTCCTGCCCCACCGACAGCTTCCGACGATTCCCGATTATCTAAAACTTCCATTTGCCGGGTATTGGTATCAAATATTAATATATATGAAGCCCGACCAAATCGAGGATCTACATTACTCGAAAGTTCTTTTCCCTGAGACGCTATCGCAATTTTCATACATTCTCCTTGTCTATTATATGAATTCTTTTTAAGATTTCTCTCTTAATTTGAAAGTTTGTTTAAATCATCAACAAACTCTGTTATTTCTTTATCAGTAAACCCCTTTTCTTTTGAAGCTTCTTCAAGAGTTCCCCAAATAGGTTCTCCGCAGCGAATACATCGAATTCCTTTTTCCATCAAATAAGAAACTGACTGCGGAATTATTTTAACCAATTCTTCTATTAAAGTATCTTTTGTAACACTCATTCTATCATAACCTCATACAGGCATATCTTTTTTCCCCAACACAAAATGTGCAGGAAGCAAAAACTCTTCATTATTATATGTAATTTTCACTAATTCATTTTCTTCAATCATCTGTTCTACAATACCGGGTTTAAAGTATTTTTCTTCTATTGATAGTACCTGCTCCATCCGCAGAGGGTGTCGTGAACCAATTTCAAGAATAGCAACTTTAGCATTTTCAAAATCGTTGACATCAAATTCTCCTATCTCAAGATTCTCAATAGAAATTCCTTTTCCGATAATATGTTGTGCGTCAATAATATTTTTCGGATTTGAAGGCAGCACCCAAGATTCGGCAGGCGGTCTTATAGGGGTCATAAAATAAACTCTATCGGGATGTACTTTTTCAACAATATTTTTTATGCTGACCAACTCTTCTTTGGTATCATTTAGTTCATGAACGAGCATAACTTCTAACCAAAGTTGCCCGTTAAATTCGCTTCGAAAATCTATTTGACCTTGAATTATAGTGTCAAACGCAAGTTTTGGATGCGGTCTATTTATACGATTAAATATTTTTTTATTGCCGGCATCTATTGATGGGATGACAATATCTGCATTTTTTAAATTTTCTCTTACTTCTTTTAAATATAACAAAGAACCGTTTGTAATAACAGCTGTCGGTATATCTAACTGTTCTTTACATTTATTGATTATCCATCCTAAATCCTTACTGAGAGTCGGCTCTCCGTCTCCTACAAAAGTAATAACATCAGTTTGTTTTAAATGTTTTGAATTAATAATTTCTTTAAGAATATCTTCTTTTGGGAAAAAACTCTTACGTTCAACTTGCAAAGAAGTTGTTCTCCCCAGTTGACAATATACACAGCTATAAGAACATGTTTTTGGAGGTATTAGTGATACTCCCAAAGAACGCCCTAGCCGTCTTGATGGTACAGGTCCGTATACATACATTATCAAACTCCTTTAAATTAACAATAGATTTAAAGATACAATTTTTCTATCCTGTCAAAAGCTTTATTCATTTCATCCAAAGGAACACAGAAAGAAAGTCTCAAATGACTTTCACCCGATGGTCCAAAAGCTATGCCCGGTGATGTTGATACTTTAGCTTCTTTTAAGAGGTTTTTACAGAAAGACATTGAATCTTTACCGTCATCCAGTAGTATTTTCGGAATCATAAGATAAGAACCTTCGGGTTTAAACTACCCATACTACTCTTCACAGGTTTTACGAGACTCATACCCGGGTTCACCACACAAATTTTTACCATTTTTTAAATTATTGCTTAAGTACTCATTTACAATTTCTACAGGTTCATTGTTTTGAGTTCCCATAATAACCTCAATACCGTTTTGTTCAAACAAGGCAACAGCTCGTCCGCCTATACCACCGGCAATAATAAGATTACATCCCATTTCACTTAACCATGCCGGAAACGACCCCGGTTCATGCGGTGGCGGAGTTAACATTTCTTGTGTAATAATTTGTTTTGCTTCATCATCAACTTCAATAACTGCAAATTGTTGGCATTGTCCAAAGTGTGAACATAAAAGACCATCTGCTACCGGTATTGCTATTTTCATATCTTACTCCATCTTTAAATATTATTATACTTTAAAATTTTGTTTTAATTTCATTTCTTCCTCAAGATTTTCCCATAATTCTAAAATCTCTTTGGATAATTTTTCCGATTCGTGATTCACTATTGTAGTGCCTGCCAATTGTGCTTCTGTTACTGTCAAATCATAAGGAATTCTCCCTAATTTTTTTATATTTTTATTCTGAGAAAACTCTTTTATTTTTTTTGAAATATCTGTATTAATATCAAATTTATTAATACAAATACCAACAGGAACATTAAAATGATTTGTTAATTTCACTAATCTTTCCATATCATGTAATGCTGATAATGAAGGTTCTGTTACAATTAAGACATACGATGCTCCCGTTATTGAAGCTATTACCGGACAACCAATACCGGGGGGACCATCTACGAGTATAAGATTAGAATTATATTTTTCGGCTTCTATCCTTGCTTGTTGGCGAAGTAACGATACCAACTTACCTGAATTTGCCTGAGCAATCCCTAATTGAGCATGTAAAAAAGAACTATCCTGAGTATGAGAGAGATACCATTTACCGCTGATAACTTCATTAAAGTCTATCGCATTTTCAGGACAATGCCTTACACAAACACCACAGCCGTCACATGTATACTTATCAATCCAATAACGTTTATTGTTTTCATTTTGCTGATGCAGTGAGTATTTGATCGCATCAAAACGACAGTATTCAACACAAACTCCACAATTGGTGCATCTCTGCTCATTGATAGATGCTTGTTTCCCTCCAATAAAATCAGTTTCTTTAGAAACTGAATGATCTATTATTAAATGAAGATCGGCAGCATCAACATCACAATCTACCAATGTTGCTTTATTGGCTAAAGATGCTAACGCTCCGGTTATACTTGTTTTTCCTGTTCCGCCTTTTCCGCTAATTACAATTAGTTCTCTCATGATGTACCATCTCTTTGATTTTTTGGATTAGCGAATTAAAATAATTTTTATATGTATCGTTAATATCAATTATCATCTCCCCTCGTGAATATACCTCAGCAACTTCTCTATCAAATGGAAGCTGTAATAAAATATCAATATTTTCACGTAGACAATATTCTATAGTTTTGTTATTTCCTATATTCGAACGATTGATTAAAACCCCAAACGGTAATTTAAGTTCTCTGACCATTTCAACTGCCAAAGTAAGATCATGTAAACCAAAAGGAGTCGGTTCTGTCACCAACACTACAACATCAGTATCATGAATCGCTTCTATAGTTGGACAAGACGTTCCGGGAGGAGCATCTAAAATAGATATTTGAGAATGTTCACTAAGCTCTCGTAATTTTTTGGTAACCGGCGGTGAAATTGCTTCTCCTATATTCAGCCGTCCCTCATAAAAAGAAACATTCATTCCTCTACCATGATTTATTGTTCCGATAGTTCTTGGAACTTCTTCAATTGCATCCTCCGGACACACATCCAAACATCCACCGCATCCATGGCATAATGAAGAAAATACTTCCACAGATTTTCCCAAAACAGCAATAGCATGGTACTCACAGGCTTTTGAGCATTCTCCGCAAAGCGTACATTTTGTACTGTCAACTACCGGGACTAAAACAGACGCATTAAATTGTTTCTTAATTTTTGGTTTTAAAAATATTCGTCCGTTAGGCTCTTCAACATCACAATCAATATATGTACTATC
Source organism: uncultured candidate division Zixibacteria bacterium (assembly GCA_913009765.1). The sequence goes on along the minus strand of CAJVYT010000084.1, from coordinate 2,372 downwards.
ATATCCCTGCTGGGCAAATGCTAAAGCAAGGTTGGTGGCAATCGTTGTTTTACCGGTGCCACCTTTACCACTTGCAATAGATATTTTTAAATTACTTTCCGGCAGCATTTATTCTCTATTCATCAATTGTCCACATTCAGGACAAGTTGTTTCCACACAAGGTACACCTTGCTTGTGCGGAATTGTTTTTCCACAATTAGGACAAATACAATTATTACCGGGACCTAACCCTTTACCACCGCTTTTCCTGCCGCGTCCGCCGCCTTTTCCTCGACCACCGCCGCCGCCTTGACCCCGACCACCGTCATTATTTTTATCTTGAGATCTATTTAACATATTATCCTCGCTTAATCTTCTGAATCCTTTGACATATTGTCTTTATTCTCAATCTTATTTTGAATATTGTTTACTTGTCGTTCAATATTTTGAAGTGCTTCTTTTAAAGATTGAGCTTGTTCTTTGAGAGAATTTAATTCTTCCTGCTGAGAAGATGTGACTATTTCTTCAACCGGAACTTGCGAATTAAAATTTCTTGGGGATGTTCCTGCAAATCTACCGACAAAATTTTGGTGTCTATTTCTTCCGCCGCCTTGTCTTCGACCAACTCCACACCCTCTTCCATTACCTCTCCCAAACGATTGATTCATAAAACCGGGGTTATTATTTCCGACACAAAGTCCTTCTCCGCGTCCTGTCATTGCACCGTTCCCCATCGGTCCTGTTTTATCTCCTCTTGGCATTATATGCATCCTTTCTTAAAGATTAACATCACCTATACATTAAAATTACATATTTGTTACTACCAATGACCATCGACATTTGCCTCTGTACAAAACTCAAGTTTATTATTACAGGCTAAATCAACAGCTTCTGATACTTTACCATTCGACCACAATGCAGCTTTTATTTTAGCAGTATTTAAAGCACTAAAAGCTTGAGGTCCAAAATTTCCGGAAATTACTACATCGATATTTTTACTTGAAAGTAATTCAACTGTCTTAATTCCAACACCCTGTGAAGATTTTGCATTTGTTTCATTATTAAGAGATTCAAAACTATTTGAATCAGTATTATAGATAATAAAATAATTTGCCCGTCCAAATCGCTCATCCACTGAACTGTGAATATCCAAGCCTTTTGATGAAATTGCTATTAACATACTTTCCGCTTTCTTTAATATTTAATTTAATAGTTTCCTGCTGCGTCTGCCTCTTCTACCTTTTCGATGACCGCGTTTACATCCCGGTAGAAGAAAATTATTACTTTGAAATGTACCATTCAAGTAAGCAATAATTATATCATCTACATTACCACCCAAAAAAGGCTGCACTTCAATTCCCGATGCTCTCAGAGCTTGTTCAAAATGATGTGATATTGCTCCACAAAACAAAATTGTTATTCCTTTACTTACAAAATAATTTATCCGGTCTGTAATATTTGATTGAGGAATAGGAACTATCTCTTTCAAAACTTCCTGCCGCTCATCATCAGTTGTAAAAATAAGTAGCTGACTCGCAGTGTCCATTACCGGAGACACTCTTTTATTCCATATCGAAATTGCAACCTTCTTTTTCATAATCATATTTATAGCATAATATGTGCCATTATTACTCATTGATTAAATAGCAATAGTTATCCTATTGTTTATCAACATGATATAAGATTTTAACGTAAAGGGAAAAATAAGAGACTGTTATATTTTATTGCGTTATCGCAATCTTTAAGCAGAGTACGATTGCGATTAAGCAACCATTTTTTAGGAAAGAGATTGAATGTTTAATTTTTTTATTTTACGCCAAAGTGTGGTTTTATGAATACCAAGTTCCTCAGCTGTTTTTTTTCTGTTCCAATTATTTCTTTTCAGAGCTTCCAATAAATATTCAGATTCCAATTGATCCATCGATGTTGGTTTTATCAAAGACGGCACTACTTTGCTGCTAAAACTTTCCGGTAAATCATTGAGCTCAATTATTTTATTTTTACATAAAACAAAAGCATGTTCAATAATGTTTTCTAGTTCTCTTATATTTCCCGGAAAATCATAATTCACCAATACAACAAGTGCCTCAGGAGAGATGTCGGAAATATATTTATTTTTCAAATTATTAAACCGTCGAATAAAATGTTTTATCAACAGTGGAATATCTTCTCTACGCTCTCGAAGAGGGGGAAGTTTTATTCGCATTACATTTATTCTATAATAAAAATCTTCTCTAAACTGACCGGATTTCACAAGTTTTTCTATTTTTTTATTTGTAGCTGCTATTATACGAACATCTGTTTTAATCGAATCTGTTCCACCCAAAGGTTCATATATCCGTTCCTGTATCACACGAAGTAATTTTACCTGCAGTAGCTGAGAAATTTCACCA
>CAJVYT010000083.1 GCA_913009765.1 uncultured candidate division Zixibacteria bacterium | reverse complement strand
GTTCAAGACTTGCCGAACACCAGTGGAAGTTATCAGCCAAATTCAGTGACATAGCCGATATCCTCAGAGAAGCCGATCACTGGTCAAGGTTCAATAAAAACAGTATGGTAACAGCCGGAGATGTTGACAAGGCGCTTGAACAAAAGAAATATCGCTGCAACAAGGTAGAGCAGAAAATACTCGAAGCCACCCGGGAAGGGACAATCCTCATTGACACGGAGGGGGCTGTTGTCGGGCAGATCAACGGGCTTTCAGTGCTTGACCTCGGAGATTACCGGTTTGGAATGCCTTCAAGAATTACAGCCAGGACTTATGCGGGAAGAGCGGGTATTGTGAATATTGAGAGAGAGACAAAGATGAGCGGCAAAATCCATGAAAAGGCGATATTGATACTTACCGCTTACCTCGGCGGGAAATATGCCGTAAGGCAGTCTCTCAGCCTGACTGCGTCCCTCACATTCGAGCAGTTATATGGCGGAGTCGAAGGCGACAGCGCTACATGCGCCGAGGTCTATGCCCTCTTAAGCAGCATAGCAGGGGTGCCGCTTAAACAGTCTTTTGCCATAACAGGCTCCATGAACCAGCATGGGGAAGTCCAGCCTATCGGGGGAGTAAATGAAAAGATAGAAGGATTTTTCGAGGTATGCAAGCTTTCCGGTCTGAACGGGCAACACGGCGTAATTATCCCTAAGCGGAACCTGATACACCTTATGTTAAATAATGAAGTAATTGAAGCTGTTGCCAACGGCAAATTCAATATATATTCCATTGAGAACATAGAGGACGGCATAGAAATTCTTACGGGAATGCCCCCGGGGGAACTACAGCCTGACGGGACTTATCCTGAGGGGACATTCAATTCCCTGGTTGCAAAAAAACTGAAAGATTTTTCGGAAGCCCTGAAAGGTGAAAAAGAGCCGGAAAATAACAACAAAGGTAAAAAGAAGAAAAACAATAAGTAACTGTTTACGGTTGACGGTTAACAGTTAACGGTTATTAGAAGTATGTAAAAAGAGGTCAAAATATTGTTTGACAGGGATGCGAAAAAACTCATTCAGGAATTAAAGTCTACTTCAAAATGCTTCAATTGGTACATAACGCATTTAAAAACCGTGAACCGTGAACCGATAACTGTGAACGGTTACTAAAATTATTTCCGCAGATTCTGCAGAGTGTCTAAACAACCACAAAAAATCCTGATACGGGGAGTAAACTGGATCGGCGATGCCGTACTTACACTGCCTTCCATAAGATCTGTCCGCAAAGCCTTTCCTAATGCCCGCATAAGCCTCTTAGTAAAACCATGGGTTTCGGATATTTTTAATGAGAGTCCGGATATAGACGAAATCATACTTTATGGCGACAGCTTCCACGGTTTTGCCGGGAAACTCAGACTTGCTAAAACATTACGTAAAAAAAATTTCGATATTGCCATACTCCTCCAAAATGCCTTTGATGCTGCGCTTATTTCATGGCTCGCAGGAATCCCGGAAATAATCGGTTACAAAAGAGACGGACGGGGTTTGCTTCTAACAAAGTCAATACCTGTGGCAGAAGACAATCTTAAGCAACATCAGGTTTATTACTATCTGAACCTCCTCAAGTCTGCAAGCATTAAAACAGCTGAAACACTGCCTTACCTATATTTAACAGATGATGAAAGAGGGCGTGCAAGAGACCTGCTCTCATCTTATTTTCCGGAGACCGGGCTCCCGCTCATCGGAATCAATCCAGGGGCGGTATACGGGCCGGCAAAAAGATGGCTGCCGGAGCGATTCGCTGAATTAATATCCGGAATAATCAATGAGCTGAACGGAAGAGTTGTTATATTCGGCAGTCAGTCGGAGGTTGAAATTGCTAATGAAATATATAGAAAACTCGAAATTCAAAATTCAAAATTCAAAAAACGTTTATTGATGATGGCGGGAAAGACCGGACTCAGGGAAGCCGCTGCCCTTATCGCTGAGTGTGATGCCTTTGTAACCAATGACTCAGGCCTGATGCACGTGGCTTCAGCGCTGCTTGTGCCGGTTGTTGCCATATTCGGATCCACTGACAGGACATCAACAGGACCTTTTGGAGAAGGGCATAAAATTATTAATAGAGACTTGCCCTGCGCTCCATGCATGAAAAGAGAATGCCCGGAAGGGCATATCAGATGTATGACGGAAATTACTGCTGCTGAAGTTTTTAGTGCTGTCAGAGAAATCCTTGCATGCAACAAGGCAATATTCCTGGACAAAGACGGGACTATCATTGAAGACAAGAACTATTTAAACAGTTTTGATAACCTCGTAATTTTGCCAGGAGCAAAGAAAAGTTTGCAGAAATTAAAAGATGCAGGTTTTAAACTCATCGGCATAACAAATCAGTCAGGCATTGGAAGAGGCATAGTGGATGAAAAATTTGTCAGGGAGTCAAACGCATATCTGCAGAAGGAACTCGGAATAGATGACTTTTACTATTGCCCCCACCACCCGGATGAACACTGCCCCTGCAGAAAACCCGAGCCTTTGCCGGTGCTCCTGGCAAGATCCAGGCACAGAATAAATCTGAAGGCTTCTTATGTAATAGGCGACAAAGAGTCGGACGTAATGCTTGCAAAAAAAGCGGGAGCTACAGGTATTTTATTAGCAGCACAATCCCCGGGAAGCACCGGCGCATCTCATGTAGCAGGGGATTTAAGCGCTGCGGTGGAGTGGATAATGAAGATAGAGAAGGATAAATCCAACGGCTGAACACCGGGAGCGCTCCGTATTAATGGCACGACTTGCATGAGGATGAACTGCATGAAGAACAGCCGGAACCAGCCGCCTTTTCAACCCCGCTCATGCCGAAAAGGGAAAGCTTCTTTTTGATATTCTTTGAACTGCATTTTGGACAGGATACGTCCGGATCCGTGCCGGAGACAAGTTCTTCAAAATCCTCTTCGCAGTCAATGCATTTATATTCATAGATAGGCATGCCCTACTCCGGATACTTTATTTTGGTACTTTTTCCCAATCGGCAAGAAACTTTTCGATACCGATATCTGTAAGCGGGTGCTTTGAAAGCTGTTCAATTACTTTAAAAGGGATCGTGGCTACGTGGGCGCCCATTTCTGCAGCATCCAGCACATGGAGCGGATTGCGGATACTTGCAACAATAACCTCGGTTTCAAAACCGTAATTATCATAAATTTCAAGAATCTGGCTTACAATGTCCATGCCGTAGTGGCTTATATCGTCAAGTCTTCCTACAAAAGGGCTGACAAATGATGCGCCGGCCTTGGCAGCCAATAGTGCCTGGTTCGGTGAAAATACAAGAGTAACGTTTGTTTTTATATTAAGACCTGAGAGCTTTTTCGTTGCCTTTAAGCCGTCAACCGTCATCGGTACTTTTATTACAATATTTTTGTGAATTTTGGCCAGTTTCTTTGCCTCTTTGACCATTCCACCGGCATCAAGACTGACTACTTCAGCGCTTACAGGACCATCAACTATTCCACAGATTTCTCTGAGCAGTTTTGTCGGGTTCTTGTTTTCTTTAGACATGAGAGATGGATTGGTAGTAACACCGTCGATGACTCCTATGTCCCATGCCTCTCTGATTTCATCGGTATTTGCCGTGTCGATAAAGAATTTCATGAATCCTCCTTTTGATTTGCAAAGATTTACCATTATAGCAGGAATCAAGAAAATATTTAAATTCCAACCTCAAAATCATGGATCTTCGTGCAATCGAGTGGGTCAATTTTTACTTTCTCTTTCCCCTCCTTATAAGGAGGGGAAAGGGGTGGTATTGGTTAAATATCTTCCTTTTATCCTTTATCTACTTTTTTTAATGAACTTATTTTACCACTACCCCTCTAAATCTCCCCTTAATACGTAGAAACCAAAGACTATATTGGCTAAATATTCTCCAGGGAGAAGGTATAATAAATCTGCTAAAAAATGGAAAAAGAGAAAAAAAGAATTACTGCTTTAGAAAGACAAATTGATAGGATTAAGCAAGAGATAAACAGCATAGGTGATTTACGCAGGGGGAGTCTTTCTGCGCAATACAATATATGCGGCACCCCGGGATGTAAGTGCAAGGCAACACCGCCAACAAAGCACGGTCCATACTACCAGTTGAGCTTTACGAAGAATGGCAGAAGCAGTACGAAGTTTGTAAACCGTAAAAATGTCAGGATCGTAACCCAAGTTCATGCTTCAAGAGAAATAGTCAAGTAATATCAATAGGTTATGCATCTGGAAATGCGAATTTTGACACTACGGATTTAAAATAACTACGAAATTATTTTTAGAGTTCTCCCCGGTTGATAAGGCAAATTCAAAGCATCATAGATGCTCTGGTGTGATGGTTCTACTTTTGATGATTTCCGGATTCGAATAACTTTGCCGTCTTTCCGTTTCATCGTAGTTGTTATCCTGACCTGTGTTGATAATTGTTTACGAATCGTTGTCCAGCAAAACAAGACCCCTTTTTGCCGAAGCTTGTAACGAATAGTATGCAACAGATGATAGGCAAGAAGGGTTATAAAAATGTGGCCATCGCATCGAACCTCTTTCTGATGATAGACAGGCCTCAGACCCAACTCGCTCTTCATGCATCGAAACGCATCTTCAATATCAGTCATCATTGTATAAATATCCCATATTTGCTGCTCATTGAGATCTTTCCGGCCAGTTCTCAGGCAATAGAGTTCTAATTCATCAGCCTCCTCGTTGTTGGCCAACCCCGCTTGAACAAGGACTGTTTTTGTCTTATCATCTTTTTTAACGGCAATCGTTGTCACATCAGGCGGGATTTCTTTCTTTTTCTTGCGGGAAACTACGATATAAGGATAGCTATTGTCTTTAAGCCATTGGATGTTTTTTTCCGAAGCTATCCCGGCATCCAGTACGATCGTCGGCTTGATAAGGGTATCTTTTAAAAAGCCCAGTAAAATGTGTAGCAGCCGGAAGTTAGAGGAGAAAAGTATCAGTGACCAAACATACATATATATAATGCAGTGCTACAATCCGGATCATCGCACGATTAGTGATTTTCGCAAGAACAATACAAAAGAGATCGGGTAATATTTTATAGACATCATAAGGATAATGAACGAATTAGGGTGCAGCCGGGTTGGGAAGATACACATAGATGGAACAAAGATAAGAAGCAATGCCTCAGCAAAGAGGAGTAAAGATCAAAAAGGATATGAGAAATGGTTATCAGGGGGCCAGTGAGCAACAAACTTTTTGATTTCTTCAGCTTCTTCTTTCCTGAGAATATCGGCCCGGGTATAAATAATCATTTTGCTCTTACTGTCTTGAGCAAAAACAGTATTTGCTCCTTTCATTGTTTTATGTTTTGAACCACACCATATCTTTTCCATCTCAGACTCACTGCCGTGATGCAGTATGGAATGAAAATCCACATTTATAAATTGACCTCCATAAAGCTCAGGAAAACTCTCCATGAACTTTCCAAGTATCTCTTTCTGAAAATCAAGCAGCATATTCTCTGATGTCCTGCAGGAATATGTGCCCATATAGGTTGGTTTCGGTAAAATATTAACTCCGGCAGGCAGACCAAGTCCGGGCTCTTGATCATAGTTATCAACCTTGCTTAATCTGTCATGTCCAATAAGTTTCAGCATAAGCATTGATAAACATGCCTCAACAGGACCAATAACACTTGACCCTGGAAGCCCGCATTTCTTTACAATATCGATAATTCCTGATTCTATGATATATGGCAAAAACAGATATACACCGGCTACCGGACAATCTACTTTAAATGGTTCCAGTTTATTGAAATCCAGATTCTCCGATCGCGCCGGAATGATTTTGTTTTTGGCAGTAATACCCCTTTCCTGATATGTCCTTCGCTTTAATTTGTTGAAGCCGGCATCAATAAGAATTCTTTCTATTGTTCTTAATGAAATACTAACATCCAGTTTTTCCCGGATATCAATCGCCGAAAGATTATTGATTTTCCTGAGATTGATTATTTTGTTTTGGAGTTCATCATTTGTCCGTCTTCTTCGAGGGCATAGGGAATAAACCAAGTCGACCGGCCTTTGCTTCTCTTACAATTGTATACAAACTATTTACCTTGTATCCAAACTTTCCGGCAACGTCGGGATAAGGCATATTCTCGACAATAATAGCCCTGACGGCTTCATATTGTTTCTGTCGAGCAGAGGCAGTCCTGGTAAAGAAATCCAAAAGATTTATATCATTCACCCTTAACTCCTATATGACGTTTATAGTTATGTGATATTGTAAGCAGCGCCTGCAATAAAGTCAATATGTTTTTGGCAATATCCTTGGTATTATTGATTTTGTTGGTGTTTTGTATTGGATAAGATGGAATGGTTAACGTTTATATATACGCCAACCAGTGATTATCACTGTCATATAGCTATCTTGATTTCCTCTTACAAAAAAATTGTATGTCAGGATAACATAATGATTTTATTAGACTTTTAAAACTTTCTAAAAAATAGAAAAACTTGTTTTGGGATGGCTTTATGTCTTTTTAGGTAGGTGTGAATATCGGTGTTAAAAGTCATAGTGAGAACTTGCCGTTACTCCTTAAGGGAAATCATGGCATTTGTTGTTAACCCTTATGCCTCGGCTGAAAAATTGGGTATTTCGGAGAGTTTTGATATTGCTGACCCCCCGATAGCGTTTTATACATCCAGTAATAGTTTACTGGAAATTATCTGGGCATGGCTCTCCAGGTTGTTTGATGACAAAATCCGGATGTACGATTGGATCATAAAAAGAACGGCTATTTTGGGAAGAGTTATCGATGAAATTTCTTTTGATTCCAGTAAAACATCTGTCCCCCCTGAAAAGGCATTAAAAGGCCGGGAATCCGTGGCGCAGTATATTCTCCGCAATCCCTTCTCAGTGGAAAAGATGACGTATAACGATGAGAGCGGAACGGTCATCTACCGGTCAAAAATGACGCGCGGGAAAAACAGGAAGAATTTTAACGCCTACACGGCAGAGGAGTTCATAGCCGCGATAACACAGCACATACCCGAGAAATCATTTCAGATGGTCCGGTATTACAGGTGGTACTCGAACAAGTCACGGGGACTGCGTCTGAAGCAGGGTATAGTAAGGCCGGGAGATGAGCCGTCAGAACATGATGAGAATGTTGATGTTGAGATAATAGACGTATCCGAATACGAGCCGAAAAAAATCCCCTCAAAAACCTGGAGAGAGTGTATCAAGAAGATATGGGAGGTCGATCCGCTGGAGTGTCCGAACTGCGGCGGTGAGATGAAGATCATCAGTTTCATAACAGATGCTTCGGTGATCCGGCAGATACTTGAGCATATTAATCTGTGGGCGGAGAAGTTATCGAGAGACCCGCCGGAATGACAGACAGACAAATTGAGTTTATGGACAGACTCTAATTGGTGAATACTTTATATCGCAAATTTTTCTTGCAAGTAACTAAACCTGTTTTCAATGTAATATTTACGAATATCACTTTCCAGAATAGAACCCAGCTTTACTTTAAAATCCTTGTCCTTAAATCCATTCACTCTCTCTTTTAGTCTGGATATCTGCCCTGCACTTAATGGCGGAAGACTAATCCCCTTCCTCAATAAAAACTCTATATCAAAACAGTCCCTTATTTCGCCCCTGTCCAGCAGAGCATCAATTTTATTTTTCATGGACTGCTCCAATGTATGTGTTTTTAAGATCACTTGCTTGTTGCTGTATTTTGAGTACGCTATTCTTTCCATGAAATCAGAATCTTTTATCTCTTTTCTTATTTCGATTTTCAGTCGCTTCGGATAAATTCCGGAGCGAATCTCAAACAGAAGTGTATAGTATTTTATCCGGGCATCGGTTATATCATATTCATGTTCAAGTATTTTCCTGAATTTATTGAAATAACTTTTTGCCGGCACTTTCCTTATGAACCAAAAATCGAGATCAACCGAATATCTTTTTAATTCATAACACAACCTCAGCATAGTCCCCCCGCCAAAAACCAGGGGTTCAAGCAGCCTGCTGTTCTTTAACTTCTCCAGTATTTCTATTTCAAATATTTCATGTCTTTCGAAAATATCCATTTTTGTCCAATATTTTTTGAGTTTTTGCCGGGAGATTTCCTGCCAGTTTATTTACCTCATCTCTGTTAAGCCTGCCAAAATCAAGAGAAACAATGTCAAAATTGTACCGCCCAAGCGACATTAAATAAAGGGCGTCAAGAAATGCTTTTTCAGGGGTGGCAATAAAGAAATCTTTTTCTCTGTTAAATCCAAAATACAGCTCCGGCTTTATCCGCGTGTAATTAAAGAAAGTATCTCCCACCTCTATCTCCCATGTTCTTTTGACAGCGACCGACTCTATGAAATCCCTCTGTATTTGAGTAGTGATTTCATAATAATCCAGCGCTGTCATTAAAGATATGTATGAGGGGACCTGAACAATATTTGCTAAAGTAAATTTTTCCTCTCGTTCGAGAACCCTCCACTTTTCTTTCAGGACATAGATATTCCTCTTAATCCTGATCAGCAGGCCCTGATTTACATATCTATTGGCGGAAACTTTGGCTGATTGCAGGGTGATTCCGAGCGCCCTGGAAATTTCTTCATAGCCAAAATATAATTTATTTATTTTGCTTAATTCAATGTTTTTCATCGAATATATTAGATTAACAGTTCTGTTAACTTAATATATCTGAGATATTTCGCTTTGTCAAGCAGAGGGGAAACTTCTTAATACTGAACAAGACTCCCCTGCTGACGGGCCTTCTTAAGGGCATATTTGAATGAAAAAAGGCTTAAAGGAAGAAGTAAAATAGAAAATAGCAACAGAAATCCTGTCTCCTTTGTGAGTTGTGTGAGGGAATAGTTTCTGTAGACCGCCAGCTGAATTGCCCTGATAGCATAGGTGATAGGGAAGAATTTCGCCGTAAATTGCAGCCAGACCGGCAGGACGGTAACTGGGAAATAAACTCCCCCGATCAGACCCTCAAGGCTGCTTATTATCCAGCCCACAGGATTGCCGCGTTTAAATACCATAATGAAACTTGCCGAAAGTATCCCCAGGCTGCTGAAAGAGACAATAGTCAGGATCAATATCACAAGGGTGGATAATATATTTATATTGTCAAAGCTGATCTTGAATAAATATTTACCCGCTATAAGATAGATGGCCATATTCAGGGAAGCAAAGAGCAGGTTCCAGAGGGACATGGAGAATAAAATAGTCGAAATCTTTGTGGGAGTCATAAGCAGGGCCTCGAGGGTTCCCTGTACTTGTTCAGAGCGGATCCTGCCGGAGAAAGACCCCAACCCAACCCCTATATAACTGAAAAAGGCCGTGCTCAGAAGCACATATGAGAAGTAGTTTACTCCGAATTCCTCCAGATATCCGACCATTCTGCTGCCGAAGAGCTTATCAATGAAATAATAACTCAGGATACTTGTCAGAACAGAAAAAATCCTGAATATAAAAGACAGCTTATAGCTGGATTCATTCAGAAAATCCTTCTTTATAAAAGCCAGTGGTTTTTTTAACATAATAATTACTGTAGTAGTTCACGGGGTATTTAAGATATCCCGTGAAGAAGTCAGGAGTCAGTAGCCAGAATCCAGAATTGCTTTGGAACTTGAAACTGTTTAGCTTTTTCTCTTTTCATTCTGACTCCTGAATTCTTGTTAAGCATTTCCCCTCAGTCAATTTTACAAATATCTCACCCAGTGCAGCAGTGGAATTATTTACTTTTTTTCGCAGTTCATCGAGTGTGCCCATGGCATAAAGCCTCCCTTTATGCAGAATCATAAACAGGTCGCAAAAATCCATGGCCTCATCCATATTATGGGTGGTGAATATAACGGTCTTCCCTTTTTTTCCAACCAGGTTTTCTTTGATAAAATTCCTTAAATGCAGGGCTGTTGTGTAATCCAGACTTCTGGTCGGCTCATCTAAAAGGAGCAGCCCCGGATCATTGAGCAGCCCCCTCATTAAGGCGAATTTTTGTTTCATTCCAGAAGAGTAAGAATCAAAACGCTTGTCCTGATAATCTATCTCAAAGAGATCAAACAATTCTTCAATTTTGTCCTTTGCATTTTCCAGACTATACATGGTTGCAAAAAATTCAAGATTCTGCCTCCCTGTCAGACGCCAGTAAAAGCTTCTCTCCTGTGAGGATACCAGTCCGATAAAGGATTTAATTCTATCGTCATCAATGCCGGGACAGCAGCCGTTTATGCCTACCCTGCCTTTATCCGGGAGTATCAGGGTAGCCAATATCTTTAAAAGGGTGGTCTTTCCAGCTCCATTGGGTCCGAGAACGCCGAGTATCCTTCCCTTATCAAGGAAAAATGAAATATCTTCAAGCGCCCTGGTCTGCCCTCTATGCCTGAAATCAAGTCTGACTAATTTACTGAAGGAGAGGGACGGCGTAAAATCCTTGGTCAGTCCATTTACTTCTAATATATGCTTCACATCACTTGACTTGATTAATTTGTTCCGTTTTTTGATAATATAGCATCCAATAAAAGATAAACTATATATTGTACCACAATAATCGCTCAATTTTAGGCATAGAATAAATCACTTCAAAACTGTAGGGGGGAGAAGTGAATAAGTTCAAAGAAAATTTTGTAAAGTCTGTTATGGAGTTTGGTTCGGGTTTTATTCCCAAAGGGGTAAGGATTGTCCTTCCGATATTTTTATTCATAACAACGTTACTTGTTACTCAAACATTTGCCGACGGCGCATACAAAACAGAGGCGGATATAGCTATCAATGGTAATGAAAAACCCGATACCGATAGTAATGCAATCCCCGATACCAATGGTAATGAAAAATCCGGGGTTATGGATTATGCCATTGATGTGGGAGATGTTTTATATATATCCGTGTGGCAGGAAGATGACCTCAGCCAGGAAGTAATTGTTCGTCCGGATGGAAAAATATCATTTCCTTTAGCTGGAGATGTACCTGCTTTCTGTTTGACCTTTGATCAGTTAAGGGAAGAACTCAGCAAGAGACTTAAAGAGTATATCAGGGACCCTATAGTTTCTATCTCGCTTAGAAAAATGGGCGGCAAGAAGATTATTGTCTTAGGGGAGGTAGGCAGTCCGGGAGTTCATGCTGTTCGTGGAAGAAGAACTATATTAGAGGCAATTGCCCGTGCAGGTGGTTTTACGCAGCATGCCGTCCCCTCCAGCGTAATACTTATAAAGGGAGGTCTTCGAAGGCCCGAAGGCATAAGGCTTGATTTAAGCAGCGCCATCAAAAAAACAGATATGACTCAAAACGTGGCGTTGCAATCAGAGGATATTGTCTATGTTCCAAAAAAATTCATTGCTGATGTGAATTATTTCGTTAACCAAATTCTTGGTCCTATAGCCAAGACTATCTGGACATGGCAAGGAATAGAGACCCTGGAATAAAGGAGGCATTTTATTGCCGCAATACGAGTTAAACTTAAGGGATTATTTAAGGATTTTTCACAAGAGGAAATTTACCATAATTATAACTTTTCTTCTTGTAACCACAGGCAGTATATTTTTCTCCCCAAAGCCGCCCCCCCCGATATATAAAACTTCCACTACAGTTAAAATAGAGCAGCGCAAGACCATTGCCGGACTGCTTACAGAGTGGATTGTCTATAGTCCCGGCGATGCAATGGCATCACAGACCAATATAATCAAAGGTTTCCAGATTATGAAAAATGTGGCCTTGCGTCTGGGAATGATAAACGACAATTCTCCTACCCCGGAAATTCATAAGGTGGTGAGCGGCCTTCAGAGCAGTATAGAAACAGAGAGGATCGAACGGACCAATCTTATTAAAATTACCGCGTCTGCAGACAACGCAAAACAGGCAATGGATTTGGCTGAGACTGTAGCTTCTGTTTATATAGAAGCAAGTTTATTGGAAAAAACCCGGCAGTTCCGCAGCGCCCGCCAATTTATTGAAGAACAGTTATCAATATTAGGGAGCAGACTGGAAGAGGCGGAAGATCGTTTAAGTGAATTTGAAGATAAAATAAATAAAAATGATGAAGTCAAAGAAGTCAAAGAAGCTGATGAAATCGATGAAGCAATGAATATGAGGTTGCTCGAACCGATCCAGCAGAAATTGGTGGATTTAAAATTTGAATTAGCCGCGCTTCAGCAGAGATATACTGATAAACATCCACGGATAGTGCGGCTTAACAGACAGATCAGAGAACTGGAGTTGCAGCAGGAGAAACAGATTAAGGATTTAGAGGCGCAGCAACAGAAAAGAATTAAAGCTTCAGAGGCAAAACAAAAAAAACGGCTCAAAGAATCAGAAGGGCAGCAGAAAAGTCTTTCTGAACAAAAACTGAAATATGCCAGGTTGAGTCGCGAGGTTGAGGTCAATAAAAAACTCTACATGATGTTCAAGGAGAAACTTGAGGAGGCGCGTATTACAGAGGCGCAAAAAGTGGGAGATGTTTCCATAAGATCGGAAGAGCACACGTCTGAACTCCAGTCACACTGATATATCTCGTATGCCGTCTTCTGCTTGAAAAAAAAAACAAAATGAAAAA
>CAJVYT010000082.1 GCA_913009765.1 uncultured candidate division Zixibacteria bacterium | reverse complement strand
ACGGTTGGAAGAACGCGATTTTGTTGGGGTGCATATGGGGGGCGGTATTTCGGTAGCATCGGTACAGTATGGAAAAATTATCGATGTCAACGATGCTCTTTTGGGGATGGGACCATTTTCACCTGACAGAGCCGGAGCAGTACCTATCGGCGGTTTGGTGGAACTTTGCTATTCGGGGGAATTTAGCAAAGAAGAGCTTATTGCCAAGTTGTCAAAAAAATCAGGTTTACAGGCATATATCGGAACTGCTGATTTACGTGATGCCGAGAAATTAATTGATGGGGGAGATGATAAGGCACTCTTATACTTTAATGCGATGGCATATCAAATTGCTAAAGAGATCGGAACAGCAGCTGTTGTTTTGCAAGGTAATTTTGAATCAATTGTATTAACCGGCGGTATGGCTCATTCTGAAAGACTCGTAAGCGAAATATTAAAATATATTTCATTTTTAGGAAAAGTTGTTGTTGTACCGGGGGAATTTGAGATGGAAGCACTCGCATCGGCAGGACTCCGTTTTCTAAAAGGTGAAGAAAAACTAAAAGAATACAATTCAGACTGATGAAAAAACAACCAATAAAATCATCAGACCAGCTTATCAATCGAGCAATTGCAATAGCTCAGGACGGTAGGAAAAAGAAAATTGTTGTTGCTGCAGCACAAGATGCTGATGTTTTAGATGCTGTTGTACAAGCAAAAACTGATAAGTATATAGAGCCGATTTTAGTCGGTGACAAAACTAAGATTTTATCTATTGCCTTAAAAAAACAAATTGATATTTCAGATATTGAAATAATAGATAAACCGGATATTACAGAAGCTGCTCATGCTGCTATTCAATTAGCGGCAGATGGTAAAGCAGATGCGGTTATGAAAGGGTTTCTGCCGACCTCGTCACTTTTGAAAACTCTTTTAGACAGCAAGTATAATCTGCGAGGTAATTCTGTTTTATCACACTGTGCTATTTTAGACATAGACGGTTATCATAAATTACTGAATATGACAGATGGCGGTATGGTTGTGCTGCCTGATATAAATCAGAAAAAGCAGATAGTCGAAAATGCAATTCTTGTCAGCAAAGCTCTGTCACTTGCTCCTATAAAGATTGCTGTGTCGGCACCATACGATAAAATTTACAACAAACAAACACATGTAAGAGAAGATGTTGCACAACTGGTTCCGTATGTCTCAAAAAAATATCCAGAAGTTCTTATCCAAGCTCCGATGCCGTTTGATAAAGCTGTTATTAAAACAAGCAAAGATGACAAGGGTGAAGTTGTCGGTGATGCTGATATCTTTTTGGCAGGTTCAATAGAAGAGTGTAATATCATCGCTAAGACATTAGTTAATTTTGCTCATGCTGTCTTTGCAGGTGTCATTATCGGGGCAAAAGTGCCGGTTTCGCTTGTCTCCCGTTCGGACACAGTGCAAAACAAAAAAACATCTCTTGCCTTGGCGGTGCTTGTGGCTGATTACTACCAACAGCACAATATTTGGGGTGAAAAATTATGTCAATAACATCATTTGACCAATTAGAAAAACAGATTTTACAAAATAAAAAAATATATAAAGCAGCTTTTGTTGCTCCCTCGGATTTAACTACTTTATATGCTGTACTTAAAGCATCTTCAAAAAATCTTATAGAACCTATATTTATCGGTGATGAAGATTTAATACATAAAAAAGCAGCAAAAAACAAACTGGATATTACAGATATAGAAATTTTAGATTTTGTTGAACCATACAAAGCAGTTGAAACAGCAGGTAAACTTGCCTGTGAGGGAGAGATTGATTTAATTATCAAAGGAAGTTATCATCATGTGAATTTTATTGAAAAACTTTTTTATGAAAACAGAGAATTTTGTGACTTGCAAAAAGTACATCATATTGCCTTATGCAAAACAAAAGAATATAATAAATTTTTGTTTCTGACAGATGGGTTTGTGCATTGCCAACCGGATATAAACATAAAATCTAATATAATTGATTCAGCAGTTAATTTTGTACATAGATTTGGCATACCTATACCTAAAGTTGCTCTGCTTGCTGCTGTTGAAGTTGTTTATAAGCAAATGCCAGTGACTGTCGAAGCTGATGAGCTAACTAAAATGTATGCAGATTGTGCAAAACAGTACTTTGTAGAGGGACCGTTGTCGTTTGATATTGCGATTGACAAACATGCCGCAGAGATAAAAGGATTGACCGATTCTGAAGTTGCAGGTGATGCGGATATTTTGGTCGCACCAAATATTGAAACAGCCGGCGGAGTATATAAAGCTCTTAGCCTGTTTTCTGACTCTGAAATTGGGGGAGTCATACTCGGAGGAAAAGTGCCGGTAGTTTGCCCTATTGAAATTGATTCGGAACAAACAAGGTATAATTCTATTTTGCTCAGTTTGATTGCCTGTTAAATCTCTTACTAATTAAAACTTGAATCTATATATTATCTACTATACTTTATTCTCAATTTATATAAACAATAATTGTATGGAGAATTTGTATGAAATTACTTATAGTCGGATCGGTAGCAGTTGATACTATTGATACACCATCAGGTCATGTTGACCGAGCATTAGGCGGTTCAGCTACGTATGCATCGGTGGCATCGTCATATTTTACGACCCCCGGTATTGTTGGAGTAGTTGGTTCTGATTTTGAGAAAAAACATATCAACATGCTCAAAAAACGAGGAGTTGATTTAGAAGGTTTACAGGTTGATACAAACGGCAAAACATTTTTTTGGTCAGGCTACTATGAGGGAGATATGAATCATGCTGTCACCAGAGATACCCAACTTAATGTTTTTGAAACATTTAATCCGGTTATTCCAGATTCTTATAAAAATGCTCCGTCTGTTTTGTTAGGTAATATCCATCCTGCCTTACAGCTACAAGTTTTAGACCAAGTAAAAAAACCGAGACTTACGCTCTGTGATTCAATGAATCTTTGGATTACGATAGAACCTAAACTTTTAGAAAAAGTTTTCCGCAAAGTTGATGTAATTTGTATTAACGACGGTGAAGCTATGCAGTTTTGCAATACGTCGTCTCTTCCAAAAGCAGCCAAAGAACTTCTCAAACTTGGGGCAAAATATGTCATTATCAAAAAAGGAGCCCATGGGGTGCAGCTTTTTGGCAAAAAGAGTTTTTTCTCACTTCCGGCGATACCGCTTGAAAAAGTCAAAGACCCTACCGGAGCAGGTGATTCATTTGCCGGCGGTACAATGGGATATTTGTCAAATGTTAAAGAACTGTCAGAAGATAACTTCAGGCGGGCATTAGTAACCGGAACAGTGATGGCATCATATTGTGTAGAAAATTTCAGCTGCCGAAAAACGGTTTCTTTGAAAAAAGAAGCTATCGAAAGACGGGTGAAAATGCTTAAAGAATTCAGCCGGATTCCATCATATAAACTGAAAATAAAGAGTTAGTTATCAGTTGCATGAATTTGAAATAGCAGTTTATTCTTCCGAATTTGGTTCAGGTATGCCAGAATCCTACAGTTACAAATGGGTTCGTTTAGTGAAATACAATTTATCGCTACAAGTATTGTGGTGAATATAATTGTAATTGTTGTATGTTTTTTGTTTATATAATTTTCCATTATAGCTATCACTATGATATAGAGAAGATTGATAAAGTAGTTATAGTTTGTAGGGATATTGTAGGGTGATGGGGAGGGGCAGACAAGGACTCGCTTAGGCGAGCCGCCCCACAAAAAAGGAGACACCCATACACACATTGTTATGAACAGTAAACACACCTCAAGCGGTGTGCCACTCGTCTCCTCACAAGAATTTGAAATATAAGTTGGGAACATATATTAACTTAAATCTGTTTTGTCTTTATAAGACAAAACTTTAGAAAGGTAAAGATATGAAAAAGAACATAGGTTCTGCAGAACGAGTTATTCGGGTAATTGTTGGATTGGCTATAATATCACTTGCATTTTGGGGACCGATGTCTCCATGGGCGTACCTTGGGGTAATTCCGATAATCACCGGTTTAATAGGATGGTGTCCTCCTTATGCGATTTTTGGATTTTCGACCTGCTCTACTTGCAAAAAAGAAGAGTAATAATGATTTATTTTTTACTGCTAAGAGACATTTTTTTATCGAAATTTAAAGCATAAATATATATGTTGCTTACTCAATAGGAGTAAAAAAAAATCTCCCGATTTCTTTTCTTGACTCCGGCTATTAACTCTATTATTATCAATAGATTAATACAAATTTTGTAAGGAGTTTACATTGATATATGGTGTCGTATTAGCAGGTGGAAAAGGTGAACGGTTTTGGCCTCTTTCCCGTTCAGAACGTCCCAAACAATTTTTGAAATTAACATCGGATAAAATGATGTTGGTCGAGACAATGGATAGGGTGCTTCCGATAATTCCCACAGAAAATTTCCGTATTGTAACAAGTCGTTCAATGGAAACTTTTATTTTAAATAATGTTGATATTTTAGATAAGTCTCAAATAATATCAGAGCCTGTCGGACGTAACACATGTGTAGCTATTGGGTTAGCGGCAGTGCATTTACGCCATAACGACCCTGAGGCAATAATGGTGGTTTTGTCGGCGGATCATCTTATTCGACCCGAAGAAAAATTACAACAGATTATCAAAGAAGGCTGTGATATTGCCAAAGAAAAAGATTGTTTGATTACAATCGGTATTGTCCCGACCAGACCTGAAACAGGGTATGGTTATATAAAACTCGGTAGTTCTTTTGAGCATGTTGGAAATTATAAAACATTCCAAGTTGCTGCATTTGCCGAAAAGCCAAAGGCTCCTGTAGCGTATGAATATTATTACTCACAGCAGTATCTTTGGAACAGCGGTATGTTTATTTGGTCTGCTGATTCTATATTAAAAGCTATCAAAAAATTTCAACCGGAATTTGCTGAGGAACTCGAAAAATATGCTGAGCATATTGGAACAGATACTGAAATTTCTGCCCGAGAAGAACTTTTTAAAAAAGCAGTATCTATTTCTATTGATTTTGCTGTTTTAGAATATGCCGAAAATGTACTGACAATCAAAGCTGATATTATTTGGGATGATATTGGCGGATGGAATGCACTACCGAGGTATAAAGATTTAACAAGAGACAATAATGTCATAGTTGGTGAATCGCTTTTATTAGACTCTTTTGAAACTATTGTGTATAATGAGGCAGATGGTATTATTGCGTGCCTGGGGGTTTCAGATTTGGTAATTGTACGAACAGATAATATAACAATGGTAGCTCACAAAACGGAAGTTGGCAGAGTGAAAGAAATCTTAGCTGAGTTAGGGAAAAATGACAGCACAAAAAAATATCTCTAATTTCTTATTTGTTGTATTGGTGTGTTTTGTTATTGTTGGGTGTAAACCTAAGAGTCAGGTGTTACCATCAGAAGATTCTCAAAGCGTGCAGAAGCAACAAGAGAACTCCGATAAAATAAATCTTTTAGACCTTCCGGGTGATAGTAAAATTATACCTTTAGAAAATCCCAAATCTGGTGTGATTGCAGGTTCTTCTATTCTCAAAGATGTAGAACCCGAACAAGTAGATTCTGCATATCAGCGTATAGAAAATATTCCTGATGAGATTGACAGTTTAAATTCTCAAGCGTATCGGGTACAGATATTTTCCAGTAAAAAATTTGGGGAATCAAGGCATGCCAAGATAGTAGCTGAAGAGATTTTTGACCGTCCGGTGTTTTTAGATTATGAAGTGCCGTACTATAAAATTAGAGTCGGCAATTTTTCAAATAGAGAAAAAGCAGAAGCATATCAACAACGGGTAAAATCTTCAGGATATAAAAATGCATGGGTGGTGGTAGTTACTGTCAATGTGAAAGAGATTTCTCCAATGTATGATGAAATGATTATTCCCGAGATTATAGATTCTCTCTATTTACAAGATGAAACAAAAAATAAAGATAAGTCAAACGACAGTGAATAAAATAGCAGTTATAACAAAAGAATCTTATGAAACAATTATCTCTGATGCGGTCACGTCATTGCAAAACGGAGAGCTTATCGTAGTGCCAACTGAAACACGGTATGGGCTTTTAGCGAATGCCTCAGATGATGCCGCTCTTGAAAAACTTTACCAAGCCAAACAACGCCCCGGATTTATGCCGACAGCTATTTTTGTGAAATCGTATGATGAAATATTTGCATATGGTGAATTGACTCGTTCAGCAGAAAAACTTGCCAAAGCATATCTTCCCGGACCGCTTACTTTAATTTTAACGTCAAAGATACCAATGAAAAAATATGTTGTTTCCAGAGGTAAAATTGGAATACGGTATTCCAGTTCAAAATTCATAGCTGATTTATTGTCACGCATTGATTTCCCTCTCTCGGCAACATCGGCAAATATTTCCGGTAAGAACGAATGTGAGTCAATAGAAGAGATTACAAATGAATTTTCTGACTCGGTTTCTTTGTATGTTGATGGCGGGTATCTTACCAATGCACCTTCGACTGTTGTTGATGTTTCCTCCAACGAATTGTCTTTTCACCGTGTGGGGTCTATAAGTAAAGAACATATAATTTTAAAAGTTGAAAGTTAATGAATTAAAAATGGATAAAATATTCAGAATAATGTTTGTATGTACCGGCAATACCTGTCGTTCACCAATGGCAGAGGGTGCTATGAAAGTGCTTTTGGAAAAAGAAGAACTAAACAATAAATATGAAGTAATTTCCTCCGGTACGTCAGCGGCAACCGGTTTTCCTGCTACGCTGTATGCTATTGAAGCAGCAAAGATTTGGGATGCGGATATTTCCGGTCATAAATCACAAGGGCTGACATCGGAACTTTTAGACAGCTCAGATCTTATTTTTGCTATGACCCCGAGTCATTATACTGAGATACTTCGTTTACGAAAAGATGTTGCCGGTAAAACCTATTTATTTAAAAATTTTCCTGACCAAAGTGCTGAAGGTGAAGGTTTATCTGACCCTATAGGGCAGGAGCTGTCGGTGTATAATGAAACCTTTTTGGAAATAGGTGAATACTTAGGCAAATATTTAGAAGAAATTGTAAAAAGGATAAACGAATACTAACATGCCGAAACGATCAAAGTTACAATCATTTTTACTTATGACTATTGTGTGTATCGGGCTGATACCTATTTTTTATTTTGTCACAATTGAAATAGGAATTGCAGAGGCAGCAACAGATTCTGTTGATAATCGAGAAATTGATGCATCCGACCCGATAGGACGATATGTTGACAATGTTGCTTTTGGGGTCGGCGAAAAATTAACTTTTGATATAAATTATGGTTTTATTAATGCCGGTACGGCAACCATGGAAGTTGCCAATGTGATTGAATATCAAGAACGTCCCTGTTTTCAAATTGTGACCAAAGCAAATTCAAATAGTTTTTTCTCTTCATTTTATAATGTTGATGACAGAGCCGAAACAATCATAGATGCAGGCGGGCTTTTTAGCTGGAGATTTGAAAAAAATCTGAAAGAAGGAAGCTACCGTTCGGATAGACAATATGATTTTGACCAAGTAAATCATTTTACTGTGTATAAAGGTGATACTATTGCAGTTGAGGCTTATGTACAAGATGCGTTGTCGATGCTCTATTATATTCGCACCCAAGAGCTAAAAGTAGGGACATCGTTTTTTATCGACAACTTTGTTGACGGACGGAAATTCAGAACAGAAGTTAAAATTCTGAAAAAAGAAAAAATATCAGTTGATGCCGGTACTTTTGATTGTATTGTTGTTGAGCCGCTTATGAGTTCGGTTGGTGTATTCAAGAATAAGGGAAGTGTAAAAGTTTGGTTGACAGACGACCGAGTTAAAATGCCGGTGCTAATGAAAACAAAAGTTATTGTCGGTTCTATATCGGCAGAGTTGACTGATTTCAAACTCGGTGAGATTGAGGAGTATTAAATATGATTCAATCAAAGAAAAAAATCAAACCTGTTGACTTATCTTTAGTAAAAACGTATTCAATTAAAAAACGAGCGACTAAAACAAAGATAAAATCATTTGCAAAACCGATAGATATTAATTCGCCTCAAGAATTTTTTAACACTCTTCCAAAGTTTCTCAAAGCATCTGATTTAAATGAATTTATTCGTTTGACTTATAAAGCCCGCAAAAAAAATAAACCGTTTCATTTGCTGTTGGGTGCTCATACAATAAAAGTCGGTTTGACCCCTATTTTAATTGACTTGATGGAATATGATATTGTTACCGGTGTTTCTTTTAACTGTGCCGGTTTGATTCATGATATAGAACTTGCTTTTTATGGGGGAACATCTGAAGATGTTCAAGCAGGATTGATAGACGGTTCTTTTGGCATGGTAAAAGAAACAGCTGCGATGTTTTCAGAAATTGAGCAGCTTGCCTCTCAAGAAAAAATCGGATTAGGCGAAGCCGGCGGAAGATATATAAATGTACAAAAGGCAAAATACCGCTCACTTTCTATTTTTGCTCAGGCAGAGAGATTAAACTGTCCGGCAACTATTCATATTGGTATAGGTACGGATACTATTGCTCAGCATGCAAATTATGATGCTGCCAAATTAGGCGAAGCATCGCATATTGATTTTAGAATTATGGCTGCTATTTGTAAAGATATTAACCGTGGAGGTGTGCTTGCTAATATCGGTTCAGCAGTTCTTTTACCTGAAGTCTTTTTAAAGGCACTTACTGTTGCCCGAAATCTTTCAAAGGGAAAGAACTCTCTTACAACAGCAAATTTTGATATGATTACCCACTACCGACCATCTGAAAACATATTAAACAGACCAACAAAAAATGCCGGTAAAGGTTTCAACTTTGTCGGACACCATGAAATAATGATACCTCTTTTAGCATGGGGTTTAAAACAACAGTTCTTGGCTAAGTAGTCAAACGGAGTATAAAATGGCAAAACTTGTCGAATGTGTACCAAATTTTTCCGAAGGACGTCGTCCTGAAGTTATTGAAGCAATTTGTAAAGCAATCACCGAAGAAGATGGTGTTGTACTTTTAGACCATGAGATGGATTCAGACCACAATAGAGCCGTGGTTACATTTGTGTGTGATCCAAAGCTGGCAGTTGATGCTGCTTTTCGAGGGATAAAAAAAGCATCTGAATTGATTGATATGTCAAAGCATACCGGGGAGCATCCTCGTATGGGTGCTTGTGATGTATGCCCGTTTATTCCACTCGGTGATATGACGATTGAAGATTCTGTTGAGCTTGCCAATAAACTTGGCAAAAAAGTCGGCGATGAACTTCAGATTCCGGTTTATCTCTATGAAGATGCCGCATCCTCTCCCAAAAGAAAGAACTTGGCAAAAGTCAGAAAAGGTCAGTACGAAGGTATCAGGGATTCTATTGAAACTGATAAAAGTCGTAAACCTGATTATGGTCCGTCGAAGATGAATATCAAAGCAGGAGCAACTGCGATAGGGGTTCGTTTTCCGTTGGTTGCTTTTAATGTCTATCTTGATACAAACAAAAAATGGATTGCCGATAATATTGCCGATGCTATTCGGTCAATTAAAGGCGGATATCGTTTTGTGAAAGCTCTCGGCTTTGAAATTAAAGAACGCAACCAAGTTCAGATTTCTATGAATTTAGTTAATTATACCAAGACACCGATTTTTCGGGTTTTTGAAACGATAAAATCCGAAGCTACCCGTTATGGGGTCAATGTTACCTCATCTGAAATAATTGGTTTAGTACCAAACGATGCAATTGTAGATGTTGCCGATTTTTATATGCGGTTTGAAGGATTTTCCAAAGACCAAATTTTAGAAGAAAAGCTCAAAGATGCAGCAACAAGCGGTGGAGGGGATTCTTTCTATGATGAAGTAGCTTCGTCGTCACCTGCTCCGGGTGGTGGTTCTGTGGCGGCATCGGCAGGTGCGTTGGCATCGGCATTGTCTGCGATGGTGTGCCGTTTGACTGTTGGTAAAAAACAGTACGCTTCGGTAAAAAATGAGCTGTCAGAAATAAGAGACAAATGCGATCCTCTCAAAGATGAACTCGAAACTTTAATAGTTACCGATATGGAAGCTTTTAACGATGTTATGGCAGCATTTAAAACAAAAGATGATGCCAAGATTGAAGAGGCAACAAAAAAAGCTTCAATGGTTCCATTAACTGTTATGCAGAAGTCTCTTGAGGTTTTAAAATTAGCAGAAGTTGTCGCGAACAAAGGTAATGAAAATTCAGTGACCGATGCCGGCGTGGCAGGTCTTATGTGTATGGCAGCGATTGAAGGTGCCGGATATAACGTAAAAATAAATCTTGTTGATTTAGCAGATAAAGCATTTGTAGAAAAACTGACAAAAGAAGCAGATGCAATTATTTTAAACGGCAAAGAAATAGCAGAAAGAATTAAAGCCAGAGTTGAGAGTTGTTTCTTATAAATAATACATCTCTGCGGTTTTACAATTTAGATGAAACAATACATAGATTTACATATGCATACAGTTTGTTCTGATGGAGCCAAAACTCCATCGGAACTTCTTGATATAGTAAGAAGTAAAAAGATTAGTGCATTTTCTGTTACTGACCATGATACGATTGAAGGCTATTTGAAAATAAAAGAGTTACTTACTGAGGATGACCCTATATTGATTTCCGGCGTAGAGCTTTCGGTTTCTTTGGAAGACGGAGATATTCATTTATTGGCATATTTATTTGATTCGGAAAATAGTGAATTACAAACTGTCTTAAATGATTTTCAGATTACTCGTAGAGAACGTGGAAAAAAGATGGTGAAAAAATTAAATGAGTTAGGACTTGATATATCGTATTCCGATGTTGAAAAAGTATCAAGCGGTTCAGTGGTTGGTCGACCTCATATTGCTCAGGTTCTTTACAGTGCCTCATTAACATCGTATTACGAAGAAGCATTTCACAAGTATATAAGTGATAATGGTCCTGCGTATGTTGCGAAGGAGAATTTTACTCCAAAAGATGCTATTGATTTAGTACATAATGCCGGTGGAATAGTGGTTTTAGCTCATCCGGGAATAAATAATAAAGAAATATATTTGGAAGAGTTAGCATCTCTCGGGTTGGATGGAATCGAAGCGTACCATCCCAGTCACAAAATGTCAGATATTGACCGATATAAACATTTAGCTGACCGTTATCGTTTATTAGTTACCGGAGGGTCTGATTTTCATGGTGTAAGTGATCGGCATGGTTCGGTGGGTTCTCAAAGAGTCCCATATAAATATTTTGAAATATTGCTTGAAAAAGATGATAAGAATTGAGGCGGTTTTGAAAAAATATTTTTTATCTGTATCTTTAATTTTATGTGTAATGTTCAGTTCTATTTCAGCTGCTGAAATCTCTCAAGAAAAACAGCTTGAAATTATTGAAAATTATATGTACGTAACCGGACAATTAACAAAAGCTCAGTCGGCTTCTTTTATTGAACAAAATAAATTGACTAAGCTTCCGATAAAATGCGGGATGGCAGCCGTAAGGGATTTTAAACTTAATTATGATAAATTGAGTAGTCAAATTCTAAAATCCACAGGGGTGCAATTACAAGACCGTCCTGATTTTCTTAATGCAACACGCACTAGTCCATCCGGTAAATTCTTAATTCATTATACAACAAGCGGCGAAAATGCGGTGTATAGTAGTGTTGCCGGAGGTGCCGAGGGATATATTGATTCTGTGGCAGGTATTTTGGATGAAGTGTATGAGCATGAAGTTAATGTTCTCGGATATCCCGAACCGATACATGATTCTTTTTATGTTGCAGGGGGAGATGAAAAGTATGATGTGTATCTCTTAAATCTCTCAGGAGCATTTTACGGTTTAACTTATAGCGACTCTGTGTTATACAATGTTGATTCTACAGTAATCACAGCAACGGCATTTTTAGAATTAGATAATGATTATAAAGAATTCTCTATATATTCAAACCGTCCCTTAGATGCTGTACGTGTAACCGCTGCACATGAGTTTTTCCACATGGTGCAGTTTGGAATTGATTATACTGAGTCGGAAGTTGTTTCAAACATTATTGCCGGACCTACTTGGATGGAAATGTCTGCTGTTTGGATGGAAGAAGAAGTTTATGACGACATAAATGACTATTATGTTTATTTACCGTTTTTCTTTAATAGTCCAATGTCATCAATTCAGCAGTATGATTCTTTCTCTGATTTTCATCCGTATGGGTCGGTGGTTTTTCCATTGTTTTTATCGCAAAAATTTGACAGAAATATTATAAAATCTATTTGGATGAAATGCGGTGAATATGGTGCCGGACCAAATTTTTTAGAAGTAACCGGAGAAGTTATCGATTCAGCATCATCCGGCACAGAAACGTTTGAGACAGCATTTTCCGAATTTGCTCTCTGGAATTATTTCACCGGCAGTCGGGCAGGGCTGGCACCGGCAGGTATCGGATATTCTGAACGAAGGTCATATGTTGCTGAATTTTCTGAAAATCCGGCTGTCAAGGAGATTCGGGTTGAAAATAATTTTCCTTTTACTGTGTTAGGAAATTCAAATTTTGAATACAATCCTGCCCACAACGCAGCATTTTATCTGACCCTGAGAAATATTGATCATCTTGTTCCTGATTATACCTGTGTTGATTCAACAACAGCCATTGATACCACTTATTGGATTTGTAATA